>JAGBBI010000174.1 GCA_017938565.1 Clostridia bacterium | reverse complement strand
ACCGTTAGAAGTGGTACATTAGACTTTACATTATTGATTGACCATCCATCTATATTAAATAAGTGGAGGGGTACTAGTGAAGATGTTGAAGAGAAAGAAAAAAGAGAAAGGGATTTGTTAAGATTTTTTGCGGGCTGTGGTAATTTGAATGATGAAGTTGATGCACAGAAACCGGTAAAAGAAACAGAGACACCTTCAGTAGAAGAAATTCCTCTAACGACACCAGAACCAACATTTTATTCTAAGGATATTGCATATGTAATATTTTTCCCTAATGATTTTTCGGCAAAAGATTATGTAAATAAGGGTAATTTAGACGATGCAATAACAATTTTAAAAAGTTATAATGGCGGTGGTTCTTATGATGGTAGAGATGAAAGTTATAAACACGAAATTTTACAATCGTACAATTTAACTAGTAATGGTTTTAAACCCTCGGGTTATACAGAAAATATAAAAAAACAATTACTTGGTGAGTATGGCGATGATATAGAAGTTAAATTTTTCAATGATTTAGAGGATATAGCCTCTAATTTTCAGGGAAACACAATATTTGGTCATCCATCCGTTAATTGTGAGATAAAAAATGTTACGGTTAAAGGTTTTGCTTCATCTCACGGTTACGAATCAAACAATAGAGATTTGTGTAATAGGAGAAGAACTTTTATACAAAAATTAATTGAATACAAATGTCAAGAATTATCAGAGGCAAATGTAGAGTATACTAAATTAGAGGGTAGTACAATTTCTGTTCCTGATATAGATGGAAGAGAGGATGTTAACTCATTAAATGCCAAGATAGCAAGGGCAGCGTATGCTGTGGTTAGTATAAGTTGGAAAGAGGAAAATATAGCATATAACGCACCATTAGAAGGAACAAGTTTTAGTGTAAATGGTCAAAATCTTTCTTCAATGTATAAGTTAGATAAAACAGTTGCCGATATTTTAGCAACCGCAAGTTCGGTAACTTATACAGAGGATGATTATACATACGATAATGAGTATTTGTATTTTGCTAATGTAAGAGGTGACGAAATGGTTTATAAAAATATTTTAGACAAAGTTCGTTATTTTGACCCTGCATATCACTCTGTTACCCCAGAAGGGTTCAATGCTCGTTTGACTTTTTTACATCAATGCACAAGACAAGGACCAACAAATGCCGTTACAAGTGGTAGGGTAAAAGGAAAAGAAACCGATGAATCAGGAAATACTCTTACCAATGGTTCTCCTGATTATTTAAAATTCGCGGGTAATCTTTCGTTTGGAAGGGCTCCTTATTGTATATTGAGAATAGGGGATTTTTTCAATACGAAAATTTGTATTGACAGTATGTCAATAAATTATGATAATAATGGTGGTGTTCAGTGGGATTTAAATCCTGAAGGCGTGGGTGTACAACCTATGTATGCAAACATTTCTATTAGTTTTAAATTCCTCGGTGGACAAGATATAACAAGGCCGATAGAGAGACTACAAAATGCTGTTACTGCTAATTACTATGCTAATGCATCAGTTTACAATAGACACGCAGATAATAATAAATTTTATTTCGATGCTCTCGAAGACCACGCTAATTTAAAAGATTAATTATGAGTTTTGATAGATATTCGCAATTTAGAGTAGGAAATGGTTTTAATATGGTTCCCTTTGGTGAAATACCCAAAAGTAGTACAGACATATATGAGGTATATCGAAAGGGTAAAATGAGATTAGACCAATTATCATCACAATATTATGATAGTCCTGATTATGCTTGGCTTATAATGCAAGCAAACCCACAGTACGGGTCGTTGGAATATAACATTCCAGATGGGGTGGAATTAAGAATTCCGTACCCGCTTAATAATGCGATAGATGCATATCAGAATTCAATTGAAACATACAATAAACTATACAATTAAGTATAATGAGCGATACAGTAAAAGACAGAGGACGAGTTCGTTATATTGAACCGAGTAACATATGCCTTTCAAGGGACGGTAGTTTTTCTGATGCTATTAATTTTCCATATGAAGATTATAATATGGCAGTTGATTTAAGCATCAAGAAAGTACATCGTTATTCTGGAGGATGGTGGAAGGAGAGTGGCGAATTTAAAGAAATTACATATTCAAGTAAAAATGGTACTATCTCATTCTTAGGCGGAACGAGGGGGTATGAAAGTATGCTGAATAGTGACGACTCTTATTTAACAACAAATTTTACAGATATAAGTATGACCGAGCCAGAGACTAACACCTCAGAATGCTTGGGCATAGAATCAATTAGTATAACTTATAATAGTTGGATGTATCCTCAGGTGGTTGTAAAGTTTGTAGATATAAGGGGAGCCACCATAATGCAACCTGCGGAACGAGGGTATTATAATCCTAGTGATGCCGGTTTGTCTTCTGAGTTATACAAATCATTGTTCACCTTTCCATATCCTATATTTACCCTTAAAGTAAAAGGTTTTTATGGAAAGGGTGTAACATATAAATTGGCTGTTGAAAAGAACGAATTAGAATTTGATTCAAATACAGGAAACTTTAATATTACTGTTAGTTTTATTGGATATATGTTTGGTGTATATGCAGATATGCCGATGACATACCTTGCTATTGCTCCTTATATGAGGGAAGGAAAGGAATATTGGAAAAGAAAAGTTGATGACGGAACTTTTAGATTTAGGGATGGGACTGGTAATGAAAGTGCAGATATGATGACCATACCTGAACTTAAAATGAGGTTAGCAAGAGCCGCTAATAGCGAGGAATCTGTATCAATAGCCGCTGATGGTGAACAAGCACAGAACAATTATGATGAAAGAATGTCGAAATTGTCGGCAATTAGAGAAGATTTTCCATTTAAAGATTGGTTTGAAACTAATGGTGTGGATTATGTCTACAAGATAGTTAAGACAGAAGAAGAAATGGATGGTTTCCGCAATACTGTTTCTGGCTATGTTGTGACCGTTTCAGGGTATGATGTTACATATGGAGAAAAATATCTTGGAAAAGTGGGTGATATGGTAAAATATGCCCAAGATAATTATGATATGCCAATAATTGAATATGAACACGATAAAAATAGTGCAAATAGAAAAGAAGTGACATATCACGACAGTAATGATAATAAAACAAGATATGAAAAGTATGTTTTACCATATGAAGATGTAAGAAGATATATAAGTGATTGCAATAGTGGTTTAACTCACTTTTATTTATATATATTTCCTAAAAAAGGAGAGGTCTTTAACATAAAGAAATTCTCAACTGATACATTAGAAGAATTGAAAAGGTTGCGTGAAGAAAAGGCAAAATCTGAAGCAGAATATAAGCAAAAGCAAAATTCTGTTATTGAAAAGGCCATAGGTTTTAGACCATCGATTAAAAACATATATGACCTTATGTTTGCTCATATGGAAACATTTTTACATTGTTTTTATTCTTCTACAAAAATTATAAAAGACCAATTAGAAAGTAATGCAGATGCGAGAAAAAAATCGTATCATTTAATTTTT
>JAGBBI010000173.1 GCA_017938565.1 Clostridia bacterium | reverse complement strand
GTGATGGTTGCGATACTGATGAAAGTAGGTTTTTATTTATAACAGTAACTGATGAATATTCAAAATATAGAACAGCAGAAGCCTATCTACAATATGGAGAACTTATTTTCGATAAACAAACGAGAGATTTTATAAAGAACCCTTGTGGGTTTCCAGGAGAATATTTGTTTGGCGTTGTTGACCGTGGAAAAAAAGATGGTAGCGGTATTGTTATCATCGCTAATGATAGAGCAATAAATAGATGGGATTTAAGACAACAAGTGGCCGCCGGAGATACCGACGCTCCGAGTAGATATTATCGTATATTAGACATACCTGGCGCTGATAATAGTAATCCTTTCCCTGAGGGAAGTTTCTATTATTTCTTTAATGATATTCCAAGAGTATGGGCTAATGACACTGCACAGGAATATTCAATGAATGATGTTCAACAAATGGTCAGAGAGGCAATAAATAAAATTTTAAATAAACAACTATGACGTTATCAGAAATATCATACCAAGGAAGTAAACGTAGGTTTATGGATGTTTTAAAGCCCCTTATCGAGAATAATTTAGATGAGGGTATGACTTACATAGAACCTTTTGGTGGTGGTATGAATAGTTTTACGCCCATAAATGCTTCAAAAAAAATTGCTAATGACATAAACGAATATAATATTGCCTTATGGATGTTGTTAAAAGAACAGGGTTTTAGCGGTGTAGAAACAGAGTGGTCTGAATATTTAAACATTCTTTCAAATTGTGAAGATAAACCTAATGGACCAAATTATCTACAAGCAAGGGAATTATATTCTGATATGAAGAAAGACTGTCTTAGTGATGGAGGAAAATACCCTAAAGCATTACTTGGGTTTGTTGCATATGCTTGTAGTTTTGGAGGAGGATGGTGGAATGGTTTTATTGGTTACAATGAGAAAAAAGGAGAAAACTATGTTAAAGAAGCAATTCGTGGATTAAAGAAACACATTGATTCGGCTGTAAATATGGAAAATTCAGATTTCTTGCGCGGCAATTATGATGCTATAGAAATTCCTGATAACGCTTTCGTTTACTGCGACCCTCCTTATGCAAATACCAAAAAATATGCAAATGATTTTGATAATGAACGTTTTTGGGAGTGGTGTAGAAATATAATTAAAACAAAAGAAAATGTTAAACTACTTATAAGCGAATATAATGCTCCATCTGATTTTATTTGCATATGGTCAAAAGGAGTTCAAGATAGAATGGGAAGTAATGCAATGAATAAGAACGAAAAACTTTTTATACATAACAGTCAGGCATCTGAGTTTGACCTATCATCATTATCCGAGTCAATTAGTATCAACCGTAGTGATATTATGGAAATGGTTAGAAAAACAGCCAATAAAATTTTATCCGAAAATTTACAAAATGAATTAGAGGCTTTTCACGGCACATTAGCAAAATTCAATCAATTTAAGCATAAAGAATTTGCTGGAAGCGGATAAGGCACAGCAAGATATGGGGAGGGCGTTTATTTAACAAACGTACAAGATACCGGATTACATTACGCAGCAACAATTTGTGGTCAAAAATATGGTAACAATATAATTTATCTTTATAAAAAGATAATGAATACTATTTCTTACATAGAAAAATATATTAAAAAGAAAAAGTTGTCGAAATTTATTAATTTTAATAAAACAAATTTTGAATATTGGAAAAAAATATTTTTATCAGCATTAAATG
>JAGBBI010000172.1 GCA_017938565.1 Clostridia bacterium | reverse complement strand
CCCTGGTGGGCCAAAGAAAATACAACTTGATACCGCACCGCTTGACACCAAACGATACAATAATTTCCCCTTTCCTAAAATATGCTCTTGCCCACAAAACTCTTCTAAGGAGCGTGGTCGCATTCTCTCAGCCAACGGTTTAAACGCATTTGACTGATTTACATTAAATAAATTCATTTCTTCCATAGTTCAAATTATAGCACATTGCCAACCAAAAGTTCAAGGTAAAATTATATTTTCATTAATCAATTCTTTGCATAGCTTTAATTTTAAAAAAGAAAGACCAACTATAAATTTTAGTTGGCTTTCTCTTCTTTATTATTCTTGACCGCTAATATCTTCTAGTCCTGCTTCCCTTTTTAATTCTTGCAATAAATCCTCAAGCGTTTCTTCATTGCTTGGCTTATCTTTCTCCGCCATATATTCTTTTAAGTTCCCTAGCCAATCATTGTACATATTTTCACAATCGTTAAGCATCGCAAGAGTTATTGGGTCAATTTCATAGCCCATATTACTACGCCTTGCAAGCTCCGCTTTTGCTTTATTCAATGTTGACTTGAATACAAAAAGTCTTTCTTTTAAATAATCGTAAAACGCCGAGGTCGTGAACATTCCTTTCCCTTTACGCCCAACAATATGTGCTATGTCCATACTGTTCATTGACTCACTTGTAAATAGCTCTATCTGTTTAGCCGAAGACACGCGTTTTCCTTTAATAACTTCCTCGGCATTTATCATATTGTTTAATGTACCATATGAAAGTTCATACACAAAGAATGGAATTAATGGCTGAATTCCCGATGCAATGTCTGGATTTGAAAGTATCATCGAAATATCTATTTTTGCAGTTTTAGGGTCTTGTAATAATTTTATCGTCTTTTTCGTTTTTTCGTAAAGTTCAAAACAAGTTATTTGTTGGTCTTGGTTTAATAAATCAACTATTGACGACTTCTTTGCCATCTTCTTTGTGTCCAAATATTCTTCAAGCGTCGAAAAATATCTTTCGTCAAGTTCTAATGAGTTAAAGTATTCAAGAACGCCACAAACAAACAATCTTGATGCTTCTTGATAATACACATCTTTAATTTTCAACTCAACTTCAACTGCCTCTTTGCCATATTTACGCATTGCATCTAAGGTCTCTTCATTAAAATATGGAACTCCACTTCTTTTGCCCTTTGGGTCAAAACCATCTAAGAAACTGGTTAGTGATTGTCTTAACTCGGTTGCAAATCCTTGAATCTCGGCATCCATATCCAATAGTTTATCATAAAAAGTAATGATTGCTTCAACCTCTCCGTCCAGTTCGTCTATCCATGTTTCAATTGTGTTATATCCAATTTTAATCTGCTCAGCAACCTCAGCCAATGTTGAGCAGTTTTTCATATTTTCTTTCATTACAAACGTTATCGCACTTGAATGTCGAATAAGTTTGCAACTGATAATATTCATAAGGTCTTGATCGGTAAAAGTAATTTCTTTGCTTTCTTGAGCCTTTTCCACTTCACCACTGTTATCGTCATACGACACCAGTGTGGTATTAGCAATTATCCTTCCACGAAAAAGTCCACGCCCGTTCCTTTGTCGTTCATCAACTATTTCAGTCAACCTTTTGTCTGCATTTACATTGTCCGCTTGATAATATTGCATCATTGTTAGCATTTTTTCAAGTTGAGCAGTTGCACTTTCAATTAGTGTTGCATACGATTGTAGTTTCTTTGCAATTTGCAACTCTATTGCTTTGATAACCTCAACAATCTCGGCTTTCGATAAATCCTTTTTCCCAACCAATTCATCAATTAGAACTTTGTCGGAAGTTCTTACACCTTTCAAGCTCTCTGGAACTTCTTTAACCGAACCCTCTACTAATTGAATAACAAAATTAGTAAAATCCTTTACAATACCTTCCATCTCCTGCGTTGGGTCGCATTTTTCAAAAAATTCTTTGTAAGAACTATCGACATCTTCAGTATTTGCGTAATAACTAAGCTGAGTTAAATCTTTTTCAAGATCAACATCGCTTATCGATTTTTTTGCAACCTCATGCAATTCAACAACATCATTAATTTGTCGTATATATCTGTCGCACTCGGTTGCAGTTAATGCACTTTCAAGATATGGTTTTATTTTCCCCATATCCGCCATTTCATAAAGACTTGGATTTCTTAATGCTTTTTGGATAACGGTCTCAATCGCTTGTGCTTGATAATTAACATCTATTGACTTCTTTTGCGTTTTCTCTTGCCTGTAAAGTTCACTGTCAATAAGTTTTAAAAGTTCAACTGATGATTGAAGAGAAACATCATTAAATGTACCATTATTAAATGCATTTTCAAGTCTTATTGCCTTTGCGTTGTCTGCGATACCACGATAGGCGTCAAGCACAGAGTTGGCAAACCCCGACTTTGCAAGGCTTTGAAGTTTTTTGTTTATTTGTTTTTCTCCGTCGCTTAATAAATCTTCAAATTGAGTATTGTTTCGATACTTTTCAATACGATTTACCAACGAATTTATATCATCAACCGTTAAAAAACTGGTAAAAAACTGCCCACTGTTCATCTTTCGAACTATATCGCCGTAGAAACTGTTATATAGTTCAAGTGCTTGTTTAATTG
>JAGBBI010000171.1 GCA_017938565.1 Clostridia bacterium | reverse complement strand
TTAGTAATACTTCTTTTAAATTTTCTCGCCATTTTAATCGGAGTATCCTTATCAAGACTTCCCCAGACTAAAACTGTTCTTACGGTTATATTTTTTGCATCTTTAAGCAAATCTTCATTTACAACCTTAACAAAAGTCTGTCGCATTATATCCGAATTAAGTGATTTATAATCTGCGGAACCCGCCGATTTTAAATCGCTTTTTAGAACTCCCTTTTTAACACAAAACTTTTTCATCTTGTATTTCCACACTCTAATCTTATATCTTATTCCACGATTCATTATAAGCCCAGCACTATCAACCAAAACCAACTTTTCGACAAGTTCCGAATGTCTTGAAGCAAGAGTAATTGAAACCCTACCCCCAAATGAGTGCCCTATAAAAATTGCGCTTTTAATTTCTAAGGTTTTCAAAAGTTCTGCTACTTCCTCTGCGTAATCACCGACGCTGTACGGAATGTCCGGCTCTGGACTTTTCCCAAACCCCGCAAAGTCTATCAATAAATATCTCCAACTATTTTTAGGAAATAATGAAACGACCCCTCGAAAAACCGAGGAGTCTGCACCCCAGCCATGCAAAAGCACGACTGTTTTTACATTTTCTTTACCTATAATTTCGTAGTACACTCTTGTCGTTGTCCCCCATTTTAAATCGACAATTTCATAACTATTCCATCTATTGTACCATCATAATACTTCTTTCTTATTGAAATTGGCTGAAAACCAAATCTTTTATAAAGACGTTTGGCAACATCATTATTCTCACGAACCTCTAAAAAAACATCTTTAACATTTCGTTCTTTTAACGCCCCAATCACTCCGTCCATTAATATTGTTGCATAACCTCTACCTCTATACAATCTGTCTGTTACCACCATAATAATATCTGCACACTCTCCGGCAACCAGCACACTGATATATGAAACTATTGTCCCACTGTCATTCGTTAATACGTAATACGTGTAATTAGAGTTTTTTATATCACTTTCTATTTTTTCGACATTACGAACTCCAAACACTTGCAACTCAATTTCTGCAATGTACGGAGCATCTTCAATCACCGCTTTTGAGATTTTCATCTTAAGATTTCCTTTTGTTCTTTAAATCAAATTGTAGTTCTGCTTGGCTTGGTCTTAAATACATTGGCTCTATATCCCACTGGTAGGTAAACTCGCCATTTTCCACCTTGGCACTTAAAACCTCCGCCATCTTTCGTTCTACTACAATAGTGTCATCATAAACTTGTTCTAATCCATAATTGTCATAGACTTTTATCATATCAAAACATTCTTCTTTTGACATAAAATAAGGTCCAAAATTGACAATATTATTATGTTCTTTTACATAAACATATTCACCATATGCAGGAACAACCATATAGAAGCCAAATATACTGTCTATTTCATTATATGAAATCAAATCAAATACGTCAAAGCTAACCACCTTAGGTTCATTTTTCATTCCGCTTATAAGCCCGTTCATAGTTGAAACAGCAACTCTTGAGCCTGTCCAAGATCCCGGCCCTACACAAACACCAATAACGTCAATATCATCAATCTTAAGTTTTGCCTTCTTTAAACACATATCAATGGCTTGAGTTAAATATTCAGTTCCACTTTTACCACTTAAACAAACCTCATAATAATCCACCATTCCTTTCCATACTCCAGCGACAACATCTTTGCCAGAGCAGTCAAAACCTAAACAATTCATACAATCCCCCACTATTTACCATTATAATTTATATCAATACTTCTTTCATTTTCGTTAATTTTTCTTATAGTAACTTTTATTGCTTTTTTCGGAAAGAAGTTAAATCCAACAATCTCAGGCCATTCAACTAATGAAATTTTATCACCAAATAATTCTTCTTCTGCACCAACACCAAGCAATTCATCCACAGACTTCAGCCTGTATAAATCAAAATGGTTTAAAATACCATCGTAACTATTCATAATAGTAAACGTAGGGCTTGTTATATCTGCGGTTATTCCAAGGCCTTCAGCAAAGCCTTTTGCAAACACAGTTTTACCCGCACCTAAGTCGCCAGATAGCAATACTATTTGACCTGGACATAAGCGTTTTGCCAAAGCATTCGCCAATTCTTTTGTTTCTTCACAAGAGTTACTTTTATAATTTTTCTCTATCATTTCAACCATAATTTACAATTCCCTACTTGTCCCAATACGTGTAGCACCCGCACGAAGCAAATTCACTGCTTGAACTTTATTTTGAATGCCTCCAGACGCTTTAATCCCACACTTATTTTTTACTGCTGATTTTATAATCTCAACAACTTCAGGAGTTGCTCCACCATCAGCAAAACCTGTACTGGTTTTTACATAGTCTATTTTACATTTAACACATAATTGAGATATTTTGATTATTTCTTGCTTTGATAACAAAGCCGTTTCGATTATTACTTTAATTACCTTTTTTCGTGCCGTCCTTGAAACTCTTACAAGCTCATTTCTTACATATGCCCAATCTCCGCTTAAAATTCTTGAAATCGGTGCGACCACATCAACTTCATCGACACCATCTTTTATCGCTTGCTTTATTTCATACACTTTGGTATCGGTAAGGTTCTCTCCCAAAGGAAAACCTATCACGGAAACCAATTTTAACGAACCTTTAAACTTGTAGTCTATAAACTTTCTTGCAAACGCAACATTGATCGGGTTAACGCAAACAGCATAATATTTATTCTTATATGCCGTGCATAAAAACTTCTCAAGATCCTTTAAACTTGCACTTGGCGACAAAAGAGTATAGTCAATAACCCTATTGACCTTTTTCTCATCAACCTTCACGTTTAAATCATCTTTGATTTTAGCCCCAAACATTATATTTGATGTTGCTCCTAATAAATAATTTTATACACTAAAGCATTCAACTCCGGCCTACGTTTTTCAATTCTAAAACATTTTCTAATACACGTTACTGCCGACGCAAAATTTGGATCGCTTATCGAATAATAAATTTTTGCCAGTTTATCGCCAGCCTTAATTTTTTCCCCTTCTCTTGCAACAATTTCTACACCAACGTTTCTATTTATACCCCCATCAGTCGTAGCACCAATAATATTAATGGCTTGATACAGCCCCTTTGTGTCAACGTTATAAACATACCCTGCTTTATCCGCCACGACATAAATAGTATTAGCATCTGGTACTAATTCTTCGATGTTTTTAAATGGTGAAACATCTCCTCCATGGGCTTTAACCATATCACGAAGCTTATAAAATGCTTTCCCACTTGAAATAATTTCATCAAATTTCTCACCCGCACTTGTTCTTGATTGATCTTTCCCCGAGCTCATAAGTAAATGAATTACCATTTCTTTACATAGGTTATAAATTTCTGTATCGTAATAATCAAGATATTTCCCCGAAAGCATTTTCAAGGCTTCCATAACCTCTAGTTTTGGTCCGATTGCCCTTCCTAAAGGTTGGTCAAGATTAGACAAAATTGCCGTAGTTTTAATGCCTGCAAGTTTTCCAATATCAACCATTAGTTTAGCCAATCTTTCGGCTTGATTTATGTCTTTCAAAAGAGACCCCTCTCCGCATTTAACATCAAGCACAACAGTTTTCGACCCCATAGCAATTTTCTTTGCCATAATAGAACACGCAACCAATGGAATACTTGGAACGGTACCAGTTATTTCACGAATTTTGTAAAGTTTTTTATCAGCAGGAATAATAGAACCATCTCCACCAATGACAGATATCCCAACATTATCAAGAATAGAATAAAACTTTTCATAGTCTGGCGATGGTATATATCCATCGAACACACTCAGTCTATCAAGTGTTCCAAATGATGCTCCAACGTTTTTAGTGCTATATTTTGCAACTTTAAATCCAAGTGTTGCAAGAACCGGCAAAACAACAAGAGTACAAGCATCACTAACCCCGCCTGTAGAGTGTTTATCTACACAGTTTTCAAAATGCTCACTAACCCTCAATTGCTCCCCACTTTCAGCCAACGCTTTTGCATAGTTATAAGCCTCAGTTCCGCTCATTCCCCGATTAGTTATAGCCATAAGCAAAGCCCCTATCTGAGCATTATCAAAAGCATTGCTCATTACACCATTAACAAAATAACTTATCTGTTCTTTTGTTAATTCATACCCATCTCTTTTTGATTCAATAACTTCAACAATATTCATAAAAACCTTCCGATCTTTTTTTATTAATTATAGTATAGCAAATCGCTTTGTAAAAATCAAAGAATTTTGACACAATAAACCAAGCATTTTTTGCCAAAACGCTTAAATTATCTATATTTGGCAACAATTTAAATAATTTTAAAAGTAGGTAAAACAATGAATACTAAATCAACATTAGCAAAATTTATAGATAATTCTTTTTATTGCATAACTCTTATTATTTTTTCTATCATTTGGTGTGGATATATCACAAGCAATTTAAAAGTCCAAATAATTATTGGCATACTGGTTGGATGTTGTCTATACTTATTAATATTTAAACTTACAAATTCCGCATCAAATAAAAAAACATTAGCACGCTCAACCGAACGCCACAAAAATGCCTGCATTCAGACACTTTCTATCGCAAACCCAACCAAAACATATTTATTTTTCCAAATAATGCTAAATCAAAAATATAACACAACAATACATAAACCCTTTATTGTTGTGTCTGATAAAACTAACAAACCCTCATTTTTAATACATTTTAATTTCTATACTAAAGAGTTCACCCATGACGACTTATTCAAAATCCTTGAAGACCCTGCATACAATAATTTGAAGTTATTAATTTTTTCAAAAACCTTTTCTTCCGAATGTATTATGATTGCCAAAGCGTAAAGCAATATTTGTCTTCTTGACGAACATAATTCCTATTTATTTTTTAAATACTTTAATACTTTTCCAAAAATTTCTGAAAAAATTAAAGAAAAGCGGTTCCAAAACTTAAAGAACAACATCTTTTCTTCAATTAATTCAAAACAATTTATTAAAATCAGCCTTCTACTTGTATTTTTGAGCCTGTTCACTCGGCTTAGAAAATATTACCTAATCACAGCAAGTATACTATTTATCTTCGCAATAATTTGCCGTTTTAAAAAAGAAAAATCCTTAGATACTTCTATTAACTTTGAGACTTTTATAAATAGCGAAGCAAAAAATTAATCACCTTTTTTTATTACGACAGCCTCATATGGACTTATCTCTCCACGAACTATCTCTCCATAATTTGAATAAACAACATCTCCGTCTGGATATAAAAATTTCTGTACACAATTCGAAGTATTTACTATAACCAAATACTCGGTATCGCTACCATCCATAAATCTTTTGTATTGAATAATCCCTTTTTTAGATTTCAAAAATTTACTATCGCCATAGCAAAATATCTCTTTATCGCTTGCACGTAGTTTCAAAATCTTTATATACTCATTTAATACTGAGCAACTTTCCAAAAGTTCTCTTTCAACATTTATATTATGATAATTTGGATTTACAACAAACCAAGGCTTTTCTTCACTAAAACCCGCATTGATAGCCCCCGACCACTGCATAATGGTTCTTGCGTTATCTCTTGACTCCCGTTTTAATTTTTTTAGAGTGCTTGCTTTTTCTTCTTCAGTTCCAGCCAGCATTAAAAGAGTTTTTGCATTAACGTCCTCAAAATCATTTTCGGTCTTAAATGGGTAATTTGTCATTCCTATTTCTTCGCCGTTATAAATTATTGGAGTCCCCTTCAACAGGTACATTAGTACTGCCAACGCCGAACAACTCTTTGATAAATTTTTCTCATCTCCGTAAAGAGAAGCAACTCTTTGATAATCGTGATTTGTCCAAAACAACGCTGACCAACCGCCCTCTCTGATTATTTCTTGCTTCTTAATTAAGGCCTTTTGAAGACCTTTTCCGTTAATATATTCAACGCCGTTCTTATTCGTCTTTAGCTGTTTTAAGTGGTCAAAATCAAAAACTATATCAAGCTCTGAATTTTCACTCTTTGTGAAATTAATATTATCTTTTTGCGTTGGAGCTCCACCCAGTTCTCCAACACTCACAGCATTAAATTTTCTCCAATTTTGAGCCAATCCCCTAAGATATCGATGCGCATTTGGTTGATTGGAAAACTTTTTATAGGTTTTGTGCTTTTTGCCATTTTTAAAAGACAAGTCTTTCCCGATGTGCGAAATTGCATCAACCCTGAACCCATCAACACCCAAAGAACACCACCAAGTAATAACTTCCCCCATTTTCTCTAAGGCAAGTTTACTTTCATAGTTCACATCTGGCATTTTATTTGAGAACAGTTTTAAATAATACTGTCCTCTTTCCATATCAAACTTCCACGCACTTCCACCAAAAAAAGATTCCCAATTATTAGGCTCGTGCAAAATTCCATCCTTATCAGTATAACCATCTTTCCAATAATAAAAATCATCATAGCCATCTTCACGATTTTTACTTTTTATGAACCACTCATTTTCATCCGAAGTATGATTTAAAACAAGATCTATTAAAACCTTAAGCCCTAATTCATGAGCTTTTTCGATAAGATTTTTAAAATCAGCAATAGTTCCGTATTCAGCCAACACTTTTTTATAATCTCTTATGTCATACCCGTTGTCATCCATTGGAGAATCATAAAAAGGACAAATCCAAATAAAATCGACACCAATGGATTTTATATAATTTAACTTGCTGGTTATCCCATTTAAATCCCCAACACCATCATTGTTTGAATCAAAAAAACTTCTAATATATATCTCATAGCCAACAGACTCCTTCCACCAAACTCTTTTATCCAACACCTATTACTCCTTTTCATATAAATCTATAGCAAATTCTCAATATTATATTGTAAAAATTTTTACTTCTGCATTTTTAAACTTTACTTTATTGCCATAATTATCAAACTCGACCTGTACACCATTAATAATATCTTCAAGTAAGCTTGCATTTGCGTTATGGGTAATGATTAAAACATTATCATATCTTTGGGTTTTTAGAAATTCCAAAAAATCATTAGCCCTCGCATAAACACTTTCAAATTTTTCCATTCCACAAGATTCATCTCTGTTCGCACGTTGCTGTTTTTCTACATCTGTTAAAGTAGATTTAAGTCTTCCTGTAAAAATGCCTTGACCAATCTCTATCAACCGTTCGTCCTTAATAATCTTTACATTATGATAGCTATTCATAATATTTGCAGTTTGCATTGTTCGCATAAGTGGCGATGCAAATATAACATCAAACTGCACATTTTTGTATCTTTCAGCAACTATTTTTACCAATTCATCACCAGTTTTGCTTAATCTATTT
>JAGBBI010000170.1 GCA_017938565.1 Clostridia bacterium | reverse complement strand
TAATAACTTCGTCAGCAGTTTTTACAACAACATCCTTAACGAACTTGTATTCTTTAATTTCACCGACAAGTGGAATCATAATTTCTGGGTTAACTTTCCATTCTGGATGTTTCTTTTGAACGTTAATCGCAGCCTTAATTACAGCCTTTGTTTGCATAACAGCAAGTTCTGGATATGTAACTATTAGACGGCAACCACGGTGCCCCATCATTGGGTTGAATTCGTGTAAATCGTTGATTAATTGCTTAATATCAGCAACTGTCTTGCCTTGAGTTTTTGCTAAGTTTGCAATATCCTCTTCGCTTGTTGGAACGAACTCATGTAGAGGTGGATCCAAGAAACGGATTGTGCAAGGCATTCCATGAAGAGCTTCCATAAGTCCTTCAAAGTCTTCTTGTTGCATTGGTTCAATCTTAGCAAGAGCAGCTTCTCTTTGTTCAACTGTATCTGAGCAAATCATTTCTCTGAACGCACCAATTCTTGATGGATCAAAGAACATATGCTCGGTACGGCAAAGACCAATACCTTCAGCACCAAGTTCAACAGCTCTTTGAGCGTCTGATGGAGAGTCTGCGTTTGTTCTTACACCAAGCTTTCTGTACTTGTCTGCAAGCTTCATAATTCTTCCAAAGTAACCACTGTTAGGGTCAGCTGGAACTGTCTTAATCATACAGTCATAGATTGTACCAGTTGAACCGTCAAGAGAAAGAGCATCTCCTTCCTTGAATGTCTTTCCAGCAAGAGTGAACTTCTTGTTTTCTTCGTCCATCTTGATGTCGCCACAACCAGATACACAGCAAGTTCCCATACCACGAGCAACAACGGCAGCGTGAGATGTTTGACCACCACGAACTGTTAAGATACCTTGAGCATATTTCATACCTTCAATATCTTCTGGGCTTGTTTCAAGTCTTACAAGAATAACCTTTTTACCCTTCTTTCCTTCTTCAACAGCGTCTTCTGCTGTAAATACAATTGTACCAGCAGCAGCTCCTGGAGAAGCAGCAATAGCCTTACCAATAACATTGTTCTTGTCTGCATCTTTAAGTGCAGCAGTGTCAAATGTTGGATGTAAAAGCATATCAAGTGTCTTAGCATCAATTTGCATTAATGCTTCTTTTTCAGAAATCATTCCTTCATCAATTAAATCGCAAGCGATTTTAATTGCAGCAGCAGCTGTTCTTTTACCATTTCTGGTTTGAAGCATATAAAGCTTCTTATCTTCAATAGTAAATTCCATATCTTGCATATCACGATAGTGATTTTCAAGAGTGTTGCAAATATCAAGGAATTGGTTATATACTTCTGGCATAACTTCAGCCATCTTAGCGATTGGCATTGGAGTTCTAACGCCCGCAACAACGTCTTCACCTTGTGCATTCATTAGGAATTCACCCATAAGACCTTTTTCACCAGTAGCAGGATTACGTGTAAACGCAACACCAGTACCACTTGTTTCACCCATATTACCAAAAGCCATCATTTGAACGTTAACAGCAGTTCCCCATGAGTAAGGAATGTCGTGATCCATACGATAGATATTAGCTCTTGGATTATCCCAAGATCTGAATACTGCCTTGATAGCTTCGAAAAGTTGTTCCTTTGGATCGCTTGGGAAATCTTTTCCAAGTTGATTTTTGTATTCAGCTTTGAATTGGTTAGCAAGTTCCTTTAAGTCGTCAGCAGTTAAGTCGACGTCAAAAGTAACTCCCTTTTCTTCTTTCATCTTGTCGATAAGCTTTTCAAAATATTTCTTACCAACTTCCATAACTACGTCAGAGAACATTTGGATAAATCTTCTGTAGCAGTCATAAGCCCATCTTGGGTTTCCACTCTTTCTTGCAAGAGTTTCAACAACTTCTTCATTCAAACCTAGGTTAAGGATTGTATCCATCATACCAGGCATAGATGCTCTTGCACCTGAACGAACTGAAACAAGAAGTGGATTTTCTTTATCACCAAACTTTTTGCCGGTAATTTGTTCCATCTTTTCGATGTTTTCCATAATCTCGTTTCTGATTGAGTCGTTAATTTGTCTGCCATCTTCGTAGTATTGAGTGCAGGCTTCTGTTGAAATGGTAAAGCCTTGAGGAACTGGAAGACCAATTCTTGTCATCTCGGCAAGGTTTGCACCCTTTCCGCCAAGAAGTTCTCTCATAGAAGCATTACCTTCACTAAATAAGTAAACGTATTTCTTTGCCATAAAAATCTCCTATAAATTTTTGTTTTTGTTCGACATTTGCAATTATAACACACATATAAAGTCTTGTGCAAGATATATTTCCTAATTTTTTTGAGAAAATATTTAATTTTATTCAACTCCGCCACTTTCTCCACTAGTTAGATTTTCATGAAAATCTCGAAGTTGTTTTATAAAGGCATTCCTTTTAAAATCACCAAACTCGTACCATATTCGTTTTATATTCTTAATTCCAACTTCCTCATCAAAATTGAACATACTACAACCAAGACCATAGCTTTTGTATATATCTTCTGTCGTAACATCTTTTTTACGAGTAAGTTTTACGCTTTTAATAATTGAAGCTAAAATCTGCGCTTGCTCATTTGTAATTTCAATCAAAGTATCGTCGTTGCTTGACTTTGAAAATTGACTACTTCCCATAGATGATAAATCAATACCTTGGTGAGCATCATTTATTTCAAGCCTTAAAGCCCCTTTAATATCTATCGCATTCATATTAAGCCAAGTAGCAAGCCCCATATGGTCTTTTGGTGCATAATAGCAAGTGCCATCTTGCAAGATAAAAAGAGCAAGTTGTCTGTTTTTATTTAAGTAAATATTTCCTATCTTTTTCTCTATATATCGATTGTTAATTTCCAAATCGTCCGCTTCTTTGCCATTGGGGCTTGGAAGTGTAAAACATTCTGCCCCATTCGGCGTAATCTTTGAGTCTTTAACCACAACAAACACACCCCAAATTTGGTTAAGATATATCTTTATGATATTGTTAAGCAATCTGTCGCCAAAACTTAAATTGTTGTCGTGAAATAATGCGGATAATAAAGTTTCTTTATTCTCCTTATCAAATAACTCACCTTTGTTAATTTGAATTGTTGAATACTTATAATGCATATCTAAAATCATTTTATTAAACCTAGGATTATCCTCTTTAGGCTCACTAATCAATGTAAATAATTCAATGTTATTTTCACTTACTATTTTTTTCAAATCTTCTCTCATTTGATTTGCTATTTTTAAAAATTCCATAAAATCTCCACAGGTATAAAAATCACAAAAATTAATTTCTTGTTAAATATAGCACAAAAATTATATAGTTTGCAATATAATTGTTGCATATTTCAACTTAAAAGCCAAGGCAAACCTTTAAACAAAGTAAAAAGCATATCTTTGATTTTGATATGCTTCTATTTACAAAACTTTTCTAAAACTTCAAATCTTTCATCAATTTTTGTTTCAAAGTAATTGGTTATAAGTTTTAACAAGTTTTTTGATGTCTTTACACTTTCATCAATTATTGTTTCGTCGCCACTTAATAGCAATGCCAAGCTGCTTACATCGCTTTCATTCAAAAGAATACTTTCTTCACTTCTATCGTTTGTCACAAGTCCAAAGTCATAATTAAAATAAGATTGCGTATCCATTTTTAAATTAACATCCATATTTATCGCAAGCCCGCAAAATTCCAAACAATCTAACACGTATTTTGTTAAAAGTGCAATCATATTTTTATTTGTATATGTAAGGTCTTGCAATACCTTTAAAAGCGAGACAAAAATCCCTGTACAAGCTTGGTTTTCTTTGGCAATAATTCTTGTTATTTCCAATACAGCCGAGCCTGCATAAAATTTGTTCAAGTCATACGTCAAATCAATAAAATTGTCAATAAAATTACAATTTATAACGGTGTTAAAATTATTCCCTGTTTTAACAAATATATACTCTCCCAAAGCAAAAGGAAAACTTGCAAAAGATAACTTTGCTTTTGGCTTTTTAACTCCTTTAATTTTTGCTTTTATAAGTCCACGATTTAT
>JAGBBI010000169.1 GCA_017938565.1 Clostridia bacterium | reverse complement strand
CATTATTTACAATACCACAATCATAAATTCTTTTTAAAACCTGTTCTGGAGTTAAATCTTCTTCTATTAAATCAGGCAATCGAAAATATGCTTCTTCGCTATTTGTCTCGATAATAATATGGTCGCAACTTCCGCCATAAATTGAAGGACGTTTCTCAATAGCAACCACTTTCCCTGTTACTGGGGATAAAATAACACATGTTCGGCTTTTTGCTAGAATAGACCCAACATACACCTCTTCACCTATTTCAATCATTACAAGCGGAGATGTCCCCTTATATTGCTTCAAAGGAACAAAAACGTACTTTGGCAAACCCAAAGTCTCGGTTCCCTCAATCACTGTATAAGGAGATTTATTCAGTATCTTTATACCTTTTTTGTATTTATATGACTTAGTTTCCATCACAAACTATTTTCCTACCCACAATTTTATAATTATAATAGCAAAAAAAAATCTTCTTGTCTAATAATTTTGACAGGTTTAGACAATTTTAAGAAATCATTTAAATCTGTTTTCGCTTGACATAAGCAGATTTGACCCTATTAGTATTGACAATTTGAACAACAAACTGCACAAAACCCAAGACTATTAAAAATATTCCAAATATTGTAGACAACAACTCGCTTTTTAATTTTACAGCCACAATTACCGCAAGAATAGAAAGTGTTGACGCAACAACTGAAATCAGCCAACTCCCTTTAAAATCTATTAATTTATTTTTCGCATATACTATGCAAACAGTAATTGAACACGGAATAAAAACCAACAAATTAGTCGCTTGCGCCGTCAATTGGTCAACCTTCATTATCATTGTTAATATCGGTATAAGAAGAGTTCCTCCGCCCATTCCCATTCCTGCTAATATTCCGGAAATTATACTTAAAAATAAAAAATATATAAACCTCATAACAACTCCTATCTTATTAAAATCCACACCCCCGAACCAATCATTACAAAGTAAAAAATATAATTAATCCAAGTACTATTTAATTTCTTTAAAAACAAACTTCCAATAAGACCACCAACCAATGTACCCAACGCCACCGGTAGTAAAATATTATAATCAACAACCCCCTTAAACAAATACGTTAAACCGCTAATTAAACAAATTGGCATCATTACAAAAACTGCAGTACTATGAGTTACTTTTGTGTTCATTTTAAATAAGTAAGTCAATAGCGGAACCAAAAGCATACCGCCTCCAGCACCTAAAAAGCCGTTGACAAATCCAACCACAAGACCTGCTAAAATAGAGAAAGATATAAATTTTATTGCTTTCATATATATTTTAGTATTATTAAATTAACAAAAAATAATTCCATACGTCTAAATTTTTAATCTACAATATAAAAATAAAAAGTCAGATACTTTTTGTACCTGACTTAAAAAACTTAACCATTAAACTTTTATATTTAAAACTTTCATCTTGATTACACCAGCTGGAGCTTCAACGCTTACCACGTCGCCAACCTTCTTGCCCATAAGCGATCTTCCTATTGGAGACTCATTACTTATAAGTCCTTTACTTGGATTACATTCAAGAGATCCTACTATTGAATATTCAACTTCTTCATCAAACTCCTCATCATAAAGCTTGACCGTCGTTCCTACGCTTACAATGTCGGTCTTTATATCTTTACTATCAACAATTTTTGCGACTCTCAAAGTTTCTTCAATCTTTTCTATTTCTGCCTCTAATTTTCTTTGCTCATCTCGTGCAGCATCATATTCAGCATTTTCACTTAAGTCGCCAAATTCTCTTGCCGTTTTTAGTTTCTCTATAACTTCTTGACGTTTCGTTGTCTTTAAAAAATCCAAATATTTTTCCTTTTCTTCTCTACCTTCTTTTGTTAAAAAGATGTCTGCCATATTAAAACCTCCTAAGTTTAGTACGTTTTCACGAGTGCATATTATATTATCAAACACAAATTATGTCAAGTGAAAAATTTTATCTTTAATTAAAATTTTATTGTTATTGTTAATCATTTATGTTAAACTACTTTAAGTAACAATTTCACTTTTAGGAGAAAATTATAAATGATAAGAATTTGGGCAAAAACCATGCATGAAAACAAAATAAAAAAAGATATTATCTATGAAACAATTGAAAATTATTCAAGAGAAACTTTTTTTGACCACTTGTCAGAAATTTGTTATTTGTTAAATATACCAACACCTGTTATTCTTGATACTCATTACTACTCATATGAAAATTTTAACAATATAAAATTTTTAGCAAGCGACTTTGTTGAGTCGATAAACTTCGATTATTTAATGCTTGAAAACGCACAACAATAAATTTTAAAGGAAGCACTATACGTACTTCCTTTCGTTTATTCATTATATTCATAATTTACAAATTTATTCATAATCAATTATATCTATTTATTATCTTGCTTCTTTCCATACTAGACATCGTCTGCCATTCATTCTTCAGCTTCTCTATTTGTTCCATCTCTTTAAAGGTTAAAAATTTGTCCATAAATAACGTTTTGCATTGTGAAACAACCACTCCCAAGTCATCAATCCCCTCTATTTTGCCTGAAAAACAAATTTTATTTGTTAATACATTATTAATCTCATCATTTTCCGCACATTTTTCAAAGCACGCAACAGTAGTTATGCTTCCAGCCTCTTTAAAATTTGCGCCCAACTCGAAGATATCTTTCACAATCTGAGAATTAGAAAATTCATCCATAAATCTTTCAATCTCTGGATAATTATGAATGTATATAAATACATCATTGCCTAACTCCGCCAACCTTTTCACCCTTTCTGCAAAAACATTTACCCCCATTAAAGATTGAAAGCTGTTTGAATTTGATGTAATATTATAGATTACATCGCTTGATTTTTTCAATACATCAAGAACATTTTCGTCCATGTCAAGACCCAAAGTGTAGACATACACATCCCTATCTCCTTTTGCCACACTTTTGACTATCTTTGTTCCAGCAAATTGAGCCACCTCATAATCACCAAACAAAACATTCCTTGACCCATATGCTATTGGCGTTAATTGATTTACAATACTTATTGTATCGACCCTAACCTCTGGATACCCAATCTTTAAGTCGTTATAGTGCCTTCTGTCTTGAATCTCATCCACATAAACTCCATTAACCATCAAAATGTTGAGGGCATTTTCGTCGGAAAAATAGTAATGAACTTCATCTCCCTCCCTTAAATAATCATCTTGACCAATATACGTCCCACTTAATTCAATTTTATTCGTTATATCAAAGCCCGAGCATAGTAGATATTTTTTGCCATTTTCATTATAAACATATCCGTAGTTTATTTCATATTTTGAATCGTTTAATAATTCGTCTACATCTGCTGTAATATAATTTTTAACATCATCTCCAAATGATATTCCAATATTTCGTTGCGCTTCGGCTTCTTTAATTTTTTGCTCATTATCCTTTAATTGCTGTTCATAAAATCTTACATATTTATCATATAACCTATTTCGTTGATCCCTTAAAGATTTTTCATCTCCGGCACCCGAAGAAAAAACACCGACGCCAAGTCCGCGAGGGACCTTATAATCATATTCAACTACCAAATGATTTTCATCATCTTCCACCGCATCGTCAAAAACTTTAACATCAAACTCTTTCTTCGGCCTGCCCCTTGTCTCTTTTTTCTTTGCTGGGCTTCCCCCCATCAAAACAACCAAAATTTCATCAATCAATTCCTCCTTCCCCATCAATGTTGGACTGTCAACACCAATTGCGTCTGCGAGTTTTCTTAAATATTGAATCGATTTTGAACCAAGTTCGGCTCGCTCACTACCCATCAATTTATTAAACATCATAAAATACCGCCTTGAAGTTTTTAAAACATTATACCATCTTATTATAAAAATGTAAACTTTAATTATGCCAGCAAAAAAATAAAAACCTATGAATTATTTTTCATAGGTTTTTGTTTTTTATAGAACGCTAACTTTTTTGCGATCTTTTCCAACACGCTCAAACTTAACAGCTCCTGTCTTTTTAGCATACAAAGTGTCATCATCGCCAATTCCAACATTGGTTCCTGGATGAATCTTTGTTCCTCTTTGACGTACAATTATGCTTCCGGCTGATACGATTTCGCCATCGAACGCTTTAACGCCAAGTCTTTGAGCGTTACTATCTCTGCCATTCTTTGTTGAACCGCCACCCTTTTTATGAGCGAACAATTGAATATTAATAAACATCATAAGTTCTTTACCTCCACTTCAATATAATCCGAGAAGCCTTCATTTAAATCAGATATTCCTAAATGCATTGTATTTAAAATTATATCAGCATCATGCCTCTTTTTGTCGTCTAAATCGTCAGGAATTTCAATTGACAAAAAACCCTTGTCATCGTTTCTTTCAAACTTTGCGTTTACACCTGCGACAATTAAGACACCCATCAATGCCGTTTGTACTATACTTGACAATGCCGAGCATACAATATCTTCGCCTGCCTCTCCATAGTTTGTATGACCATCACAAACTATCCTTTTAATGCTTCCATTACGTTTTTCAATAGTAACATTTGTCATAACTACTAACCTATTGAAACAACTTTCAATTTAGAATATGGTTGACGATGACCTTGTTTCTTGTGTTCATTCTTCTTTGCTTTGTACTTATAAACAACAACCTTGTCTTCCTTGCCATTTTCTAAAACTTCTGCTACAACTTTAACATTTTTAACGTCAGCACCAGTTTTTACATTGCCTTGGTCATCAACATAAAGCAAACATTTTAGTTCAACATTTGAACCAACTTCTGCGTTTACCTTCTCAGTCTTAAAGAACTTTCCAACTTCTGCCTTTTGTTGCTTTCCGCCAGCTTCTACAATAGCGTACATATTAAGTCTACCTCCTCTTACCAGTCTCACCGTTAGGGTGCTTTGTGTGCAAAGACTTACAAAACCCTCTCCGAGTGGCTCGAGAAGAATTTTAACATAAAATATTAAAATTGTCAACGGTTAAATTCAATATTTTTATTATATTTTAATAACGATATTTCTCCAAATGTTTTTTTAAAATCTTCTGGATTAAACCCATCAAACACCAACTCATCTATTGTGCTCTTTATATTCATTCTGTTATCAACTATAATGAATTTATAAAACTTTTGTGATTTTAGTTTAGAATACACTTTATATACTTTCGTATCCTCACCTACCACTAACTCTACGACCTCTAATCCCTTCGCCAAGTTCTTGTTCCTGCTTGCAAAATTAATTCTTAAGTAATTGTTTAGCGTACTATTTGTACTGCTCGACGCAAACAACATTATCGAAACTAAGCCAAAAGATAAATTTAACGTATAGAAAGAACTAAGTAAAAACACTATAAACAACATAATAGCAAATATCTGAGTCGCCGTTTTTGCGTATCTTACAGCATCTGCCCTCCTCAACCTCTTAGAAAGAATTGCCACCAAAACCCTACCACCATCTAATGGAAATATTGGTAATATGTTAAATACCGCACACACAATGTTTGATATACAAAACTCAAAAGTGTATTCATAACAATTAGGATTTACCCACCACATTGCCACCAAAATCAAAGCAATAACAAAACTAGTTAACGGTCCTGCAACAGCAATTTTAATTTCGTCATTATAAACAAACTGATCAAGATCTCCACCAAGTTCCGCTCCATACGGCATAAGCCTTACCTGAACCATTTTATAACCACATTTTTTCGCAACAATAAAATGGCCAAATTCATGCAGTATTGCTGACAATGTATAGCAAAAAAATACCCGGCACAGTCCAACTACGCAACAATAAGCACCAAACAGTACAAACAAGGGATGAATTACCACTGGAAGCTGTTTGTATTTTTGTATGTTTTTTTTCACAAAAGCTTTAAACATTAAACATTTTCCTTATTGTTTTCAAACTTATTCGGCTTTCGTTTTTATATACTTTTACAAATAATTTGTTCGATTTTAAGCTCCCCACAATATCACCAGCAATTACTCTACCTCCGTTCACAATGTTTATTATATCAAACCCCATAATGTAACAAGTATATCCGTATTTTTCAATGACCACACCACGCATTCCATCTTTATTTGCATGATAAAGCTTCAATGCAAAAGGTGCCTTTACAAAAGAATTTTCATAAGTTGTAATCTCTATATAACCATTTTCATTTTCATTTATATCAAGCACTTCAACAGGAACGCAATACTCAATACCTTCAGCACCCGTTTCAACTAATTCTGACATAGAAAGATTCAATACTGAATTTTTTCTTGAAAATTCACTAGAAAAAATACAAGTAATAAAAAATATCAAAACTGACAAAACTTGCGACCATATCTTTAATTTAACCATATTAATATAATTTTATTTTTTTCATTAGAAATTATGACTCCATTAAAATTATTAAACACCGGTCTTTATCGAATAAAAATTTGAAGTGTTTGCAAGAATTTTTATTTGCCAATCACCATTTTCTTGAAGATTGAAAAAACATTCAACACCTTTTAATTCCATATAATTGGATAATAAGTCATATATTTCTGACTTCAATACTGTATTAAAATTTTCACTTCTATTACTCTTATCTTTAAACAGTACACTTTTTATACGACTATATTCCGACTTTAAAACCATACTTCAACACCAAATCCTTTTTAAAATTGACGATGCCCGATTTTGTTTTGCCATATAATTATATTTTTCACACCTGCAAGTAATTAAATTTTTACATAGTACAGCAAATGAATATTGCACTTTAAAATCTTTAAACGGACCGACTTTTGAAATAAAAGAATTAAACACACCAAGTTCATCACTTTCTGGAATTATGCCCACAGCACGCTTTGACAATAATGACTCAACCTCTTCAACCGAAAGCATCTCTTTTTTCTTTATTTTATCAGGACGGATACGATTTACAATTATTGATGAGCGGGTTATTTTTTGACTTTCTAAAAGACCCAATACCTTATATGCATCTCGAATAGAAGCGATATGGGGATTAACAACAACCAACGCTTCTTCTGCTGGCATACTTGCCATTTCAAAGCCCTCACCTATTCCCGCAGGGCAGTCTATGAGCACAAAATCAAAACTTTCTTTTATTGACGCAATAACTCTAGAGAAATTTTCAACATCAACGTGTCGATTGTCATATATTTTGCAACAAGGTAAAACATATAGGTTAGGCATATAATTATCCTCTAGAAGTGCTTGTAACACTCTACACTTCCCCTGCATACAATCAATTAAATCATAAACTATTTTATTCTCTACACCAAGAACCACATCCAAATTATTCAAGCCGATATCTGCGTCCACTACACAAACAGACTTTCCGCTTGTTGCAAGCATTATTCCAAGATTTGCGGTTATTGTAGTTTTCCCAACTCCACCTTTCCCACTTGTTACGACAATTACTCTACCCATAAAATGCTCCATAAAAAAGACTTGACTTCATTATTAAGCCAAGCCCTTATTTTTCAAATGTTTTTCGTGTAACTTTTTGACTAATTTGCAATTACTTTTCTACAATATTTAATTTATTGTTATTGCTACCATTATTATACTTTCGCTTTTTTACTAAGTACATTAATATATACCACATTATTATTAAAATTTGAATTGGTATACAGAGTAGATATAATAGTTTAGCCATAGTCCAATAAAAAATCAAATGAGCCGACACCGCAATTGTCCAAGTTAGCAAGCTAACCAATACGGCTGTAACCCAAAGCCTTCCCCACAAACACGAGAAAACTATTGACACTATTGAACTTACCGGCACCGCTACAACAAAAGATAGCCACGCCCGATCCACATCTAACCACAACAAAACAACAAAACAAAGCGTAGCTACCAACCACGCAAGCCCTACTGACAGAAGCGAAATTAACAGTCTTTTCCCAGCCTTTGTTGACGGTTCCAATTCTATTTTTGCCAAATTTTCGCCTTCACTAAAAAAATCATCTACCTTTATACCATACAAATCTGCAAGCTGTTTCAATACTAATACATCCGGCACCGCCAAACCTCGCTCCCACTTTGAAACCGACTTGTCAGAATAATTTAATCTCTCAGCGAGTTCCAACTGGGTCAATCCAGCACTAGTTCTAAAATGTATTAAGTTCTTTGCAATCAATTCTTTTATTTCTTCCATAATAATTCTATTATAATGAAAATATATTTCCATTGCAAGTGAAATATTCTTTCATATTTACGCAATCTCTAATTTGTGGAGTTGAAATTTAAAGCTCTACTTAATAGACAACACAAATAGACAAACATAAGCAATGAATAGATTGAGCAGAGCAAATATTTTGCATAAAATTGAAGCATACAAACTTTGGAGGTAAATTATGTTAAATTTTACAATCAGTACCGAATCTGCTTGCGATCTTCCAGACGAGGTTATTAAAAAATACGATTTAAAAATCGCTCCGATGAAATTTTTAATAAATGGCGTTGAATTTAGAAGCGATGATGAAAGCTTTTCAACATCACAAGTGTGCAAATTTATGAAAGAGGGCGCCTCAACAAAAACTTCACAAATTACCGAGTACGAAGCACAAGAATATTTTGAAAACCTACTAAAAGAAGGTAAAGATATTTTACATCTTAGTTTCAGCGGAGCAATGAGTAGCACTGCTGAGAATTTTAGAAGAGCGTCAGAGACTTTAAACAAAACCAACGACAATAAAATATATGTTATAGACACATTATGCCAATCGGGAGGTCTTGGCCTTTTAGTTAATATAGTAGCTGACTATGCGAACAAAAACACAGCCTCGATACAAGACGCATTTGATTATGCCAACGCTATCAAACTTAACATCGCGCACTTTTTTACTGTTGACGATTTAAAGTATTTAGCAAGAGGCGGAAGGATATCTTCAACCACTGCACTTATCGGTAATATTATCAAAATTAAACCAGTACTTCATCTAAACAATGAGGGACGTATTGTACAATTTCAAAAAGTTATATCAAGGAAAAAAGCTCTGGCTGTCTTGGTTGAAAAAGTACGTGAATGTTGGAACAATGAGTACAACACCATCTACATTTCTCAAGCCGACGCTATTGACGAGGCTACCGAAATTGCAAAAACAATCGAAAATGAATTAAATGCAAATTGTGTTATTGTCCCTCTTGGTGCCGTTGTTTGTAATCATAGCGGACCGGGTACAATTGCTGTATTTTTTACGACTAAAAACAGATAATTGTTTTAGGCCATTTTTATGAAAGAAAACGCGAATATTAACCACTCTTAAAAATTGACACTTAAAAATAAGGCTTTATTTTGGCTTTTTTAGCCAAGAACGCCTTCATTGAATAGAAGTTTAAACACAAAAACGTGTTCTTTATACCTTTATATTATTAAATTTAGTACAACAATTTTTATAAAATTTAAAGAGCTTATTAAGATGTATTCCTCCTTAATTAAGCTCTTTTATTTTTATTATCTACTCGAGTTCATCGGACTTTTTACGGCTTCTTGCAGTAAATTCTCCCATTAAAATTATAGAAATTATTACTAGAATAACTATGACATATTCCCATTTAAATTCAAATTTTGCACCTGTATTTTCTTCTCTAAACAAAAGTCTAAACGCATACACTCCTTCATCAAAACTTCCACATACTCCATTTGGAGTTATTTCCCCTTCGAAGTATTTATCCTCTCCGTTGATAATTGGATTATAAAATTGAACCGCATTTTTGCCTTCAACCTCGCAATAAATTTCGACTTTTACTTCTGACAACAAGACGCCATCTACATTAATCTCAATTTGATAGAAAGTCGCATCTGCATAAGCGGAATCAATATTGTATTGAGAAACGACGTCTTCGTTAGCAAGTGTTTTTAACTTTAACCCAATATGTACAGACTGCTCTAACTGCCTAGAATTTAAATCAAGTTTAATAATACCATTTTTTAGTTTAACCAGTATATTGCTTGATAACTTACCTGGAATATCACCCCAACAAAATGATAGCTGTTCTTTTTCAACATTCTCTATCACGACACAGTCAGTTGTTTCATAAAACACAAAACTTTCATCACAACCCTCTACCGAACAACTAATAAGCATACCCCCATCTTGTTCTACACTATTACTAAATTTATGATGGCCATAACCCAACTCGACATTTTCAATGACCACCTCATCACCACACACATCACACTGCCGAATTGTGCGAGTTAAATGCTTACAATCTCCATATATTGTTGTTTTGTCTTTATACGAATGACTACCAAATTCTTCATCCAATGTTTTTAAACCATTCTCAAGTTTACATATACTACAATACTGCTCTACAATATATCCTTTTGTTTTACAAGTTCCTTCCACGTGATAATTTGAAACAAAACTATGCTCACCAAAAATTAAATCATCTTCGGTTTTAATATCATTACACACTTTACATTCATATGTTGTGAAGCCGTAATTACAACAATTCCCATCGGTATGTCCAATAGCATTATAATCATGTGATGCGTATCCGCCTGCAACATCAATCTCTTCTTTTATACGTCCACACACCGAGCAAGTGTATATAGTCTTTGCATAACTTATACAAGTGCTTTCAGTATAACCACTTTCATTATAAGAATGTTCAATACACTCAGTTCTTACCGCATACACTTTTATACCTGCATTATTGTAACAATAGCCGCTTATTTCTTCTGATGTATCTATCCATATATTCCCAGTTTTCAAAAAACTTTGACCCGAAAGCGAACTCCTGTAAATTCCATAAGCCTCATTCCCGGCGCCCTCAAAGCATGCATAACCTTTTTGTGAGGAATCGTTCTTGACTACAATTGAAAACGATTCTCCGCTTTCAATATTTAATGCCTCATTTAAATTAATCTTATAAAAGCCACTATTTGTAAACGTTTTTGAAATTGTGCACATCAACGCACCTGATGTTGGCGTCGCCATATTTTGCTCGCTTTTATATATTTTGATCTCGCATATTTGCTCACAACCCCCTTCTTCTCCTGTCCAAATTTGAAGACCAATTGACGTTATCTCTTGTTGATATTGCGTTTCGTTTCTATATATACTTCCATAGGTAATTGCCGAACCCGCCATTGACGCCATACTGTCTGTTCCACATTCATACTGATATAAGACCTGCCTGTCGTCATATGTTTCAATCTCTATTGAATCATAACCCGAAGTTAAAACACCCACGTCATAATATGAAACCCAGGCATAACCCGCATCACCCCAACTTGTCCCCCACGAATTTCTGACTAGCCATGCACCATCTCCACTCGGCCTAACCACAAAGTTTGATGCACTAAACGAATCGTTCCAGCCAACTATTTCTATCATATGATCAGTCGCCGAAAACATTTCGCTTGAAGCATAGTAGGCATACGTATTGGAATTATAAAGGCCAGCATTCAAATCTTCCATTTGCACATTTGTTAAGACCGAGCCATTTTCCACAATTTTATCTTTTATTACACCTATATCTTCAGAGCCATAATAATGCTCCGAACCAACCACGCTTGCGACATCTCCAAACCTATAATCTTCCCAATTAACAGCAGAAAGATTTTGTAAATACATATTTAACGATGTTGTGTTATCGATATAATCTTGTTCAAACAGTCCCCAACCCGCAATAAGAGATGACAAAGTATACTCAAAGGCTCCGCCACCATTAAAAATTTCATTATAATCAACATTCCCGCCAGACACTGATTTAAGCCCATCTCCATATGTTCCGCTTCCCAGTGCTGTATCATAGCCATTTTTTGCAAAATAAGCCAAATATTTTTCCGCGATATCGACTTCTTCGCCCCAATTTTTCCACATATCAATTTCAATAGCTCCAGCAATAGCATACGCCCAACAAAGTCCAAGTTGCCCTTGATTTTTTACGCTCGGCAAATAATTGAAGGTATTATCATCTTCATCATCATTAAATGTTCTTGGGTCGTAAAGTGGTGCATTTGAATAATCCACTTGCACTGATTGCACATCTGCACTCACATATAACAACTCTTCATCTATATTATTCGCACTATAAAATGCAATCCCCATTGCAATCAATAGCACATTTACTAGTACAAACAAATTAAACACTTTTATTTTAAACATAAGCGCCACCTAACCTTTTGTTTATATATATTAATAATATATAATTCGTGTTTAAAAGTCAAATTAAGACAAATAAAAGCGTTAGATTTTGTATCTAACGCTTTTATTTATTAATCAAGCATCGCTCCGCAATTTCCACATTTTACATCTTCTTTGCTAACTTTTGCTCCACAATAAGAACAATATTTTGGTTTTAACGCCTCTTGCTCGGCTCGCTCTTTTTCTTCAGCTTTTACCTTCTCTTCTTCAACCCTCTTTAAGTTTTTAATAAATATGAACACTCCCACGCCGATACACAACACAACTATTAAAACCAGAACAATAAAAGTGCTCCTTGCAGATTTGTATTCACTTGTATAGATAAAGATACATCAGGATTACTAATTGTAGCTAAAAATGATAATGCTCATACAAATATAAGTGAACAAATAAAAAATCATGAAGTTAAAAAAACATATGT
>JAGBBI010000168.1 GCA_017938565.1 Clostridia bacterium | reverse complement strand
TCCTTCTAACGTGCATAATTTCCCACGCTGAATCCGAAAAATTACCATATTCATCCATAGTAATTTTTATTTCTTCTCCCATTTTATCATTTGAGTCTTTGTGACCCACAAAATAGAAAGAATCAAGAATTGAAGTATCATTGGTTTCTTTTATATATCGGCATACATCAAGTCTTATTTGACACGACTGTTCAGTAGTAACCTCTCCAAGAAATTCGTTATTAACAAACAATTTTAATTTAGTGTTTGGTATTTCTGGTATTTCTATTTTAAAATTTGATGTTGTAGCCATATTTTATACATTTACTTTTTCTCGAAATCTTATGAACGAAGTTAAGCGGTCTGTAAATTCAGTAAGGCCCTTAGTATCTGGAGTTTTGCTATGGATATATTTTACATACATTTCCCCATTTTGGTTCTTTTTCATATCAATTATTGTGACATAAATTTTTTCACGTTCTATAAATGGGTCTCCGTTAGGGCTGTTAGGGTCGTAAACAAAGACATCTCCAACTTTTATATTATTAAGAAATGTCATTTTTTCTTTTGCCCTTTTTACCTCACCAATTATGGTGTAAATGAGAATAAACAATGCCGCAACTACTGCGATACACATTATAATAAAATATACAATATCAACCGTATCCATAAATTATATACCCTTTTAAAAGTTTTATAAATCCCTAAGAACTATCTCCTTACCATCAATAAGCATTTGTTCAATTTTCTCCTTGTTTTCGATGTTATTTTCGGGAAGAATTTCTAAACAAAAATCAATTTCTTTGAGACTTTCTTCGCAATCCTCAACAGTAAGAAGGCTGTCTGATGATATTAAAGAAACAAGATAAAAGTAAAGAACCCCGCCTTTTTCAAGCCCCTCAAGAAATTTTCTACTGTCAGTTTTATTTTCCATAACTTACTCCATCATTTCTATTGTTATTCTCATTTTTGCGGGCTCAAGAAATTCTCTACCAAACAATTTCTCTGTCTTCACCTCAATTAATGGTCTATAATACCCATCACTGTTCACCCAGTGGGATTTGGAACCGTCTGTCTCTTTTTGAGGTTTTACACCGTGGAAAAAACCGAAACTATTAAAACTACCGTACTCACCAACATTACGGACGGCCCAACCGTCAAATACCATTTTGTTGCTGCTCTGAGAACTATTAAAGGCATCAAGGTCTTTAAGGTGTTCTACATCTCTCTTAGCATCATCAAGAATGCGATGCCAACTCACGTTTCTCCAAAATAAAAATCTTTTCACTTGAACGTAGTAACCTATTTTATTGTTACTCATATGTTCTTTTATCCTTATTTCCATTGCATTATAAGTTTTCTATGTCTTATGATGTTCGGTTTATTAGTCTTCAACTTTTCTCGGAAACTTTGTATTAATTTCTGCTATTGCAGCACTAAGGCCTGGGTCACCAATTTTGCGTTTCATTATTGGTGTATCAAGAATTGATATTACTGTTTCCATTTTTTCTTTAAGAGAAAGTTCTCTCCATTCAGGACAATCTATAACGCTCATAATATTCTTATTTTAATTTATTTTTCAAATTTGCGTATTACACCCTTAACCGTATATGGCTCAATATCAACCCATTCCGTGATTTTATTACTATTAACAGGCTTGCCTGTCTGTGGTGTTGCCATTGTAATATGAGGTGTTTTGTTGGCAATTGGAAGTGTCCAATCTACCCTCAGGGCAATAGCGTCATCAGAAACACCAATACCATTAATAGTTAACGTAGTATCAGTTTCCATAGATGGGTCTTCTAAGTATATCTGATAATACTTATAAAGGTCATAAACCTCTTTTGAACCATTATTAAACGCAATTGTCATATGATGGTTAAAGCGTTTCCAATCATTAGGAATGACAATGCCATTAGTCTCTAACGCGCTAAGGTTTTTTGCTTTAGAAATACTATCAAGAAAAACCCCAAAATATATCCACTTCTTTTCCATATCTTCTTTGTTTACGTTGCAAATATACAAATTAAGTTTTAAATAAACAAAAAACACACCCCGAAGGATGTGTTTCATATTTTAACATTATTTGTTTTTACTTCTTTTTCTTATTGTGCCCTTTAGTTTCCATTAGTTTCTTGATTGCACCACTAATGGCTTTATCAATTGCTTCGTCAAGAC
>JAGBBI010000167.1 GCA_017938565.1 Clostridia bacterium | reverse complement strand
CACCTGCTGCTGAAAAAATTGGTACAGTAGGCGCTTCAGATGTTGTTGTAGAGGCTCACGGGCATTTGGCAAAAGGTATGGATGCTCTTGAAGTAGTTGATATTGAAGCGGTTTTTGCTGGCGTTGCTTCAGATGAAGTTACAGGTGAAACTGAAGATACTGACTTCGTAGAAGGAGAGTAATTATACTTCCGAAAAACAATGCCGCGTTAGCGCGGCATTTTTCATTGATATATTGATTAAATTGTTTTAGTTTTTAATGGCCACTTAATTGTGGCCTTTTTATTTATATTAAACTATTTATCAGCATATGAGAACAATATATATAACTAACGGACAGGTAGATATGATTGGGCGTTCTTTAAACGAAGGAGCGTTCAATAAAGTTGTGGAAAATAAAGTACCATCGGCACAGGACCAAGTAAAGGGTAAGGTTAATGCCGGTATAATGGACGGAGTAACTGGTTGTGGTATGATGGAAGAAGAAATGCTATGTGAAAATCAAAACGATAAACTTGCAAATGATTATGTTAAAAATAACATAGGTATTGAAGATTTTCAGGAAATAAGGGATTATATTTTCCAAATTTGTCACGCAATTCCAAATGTTCGTTTTAATAAACGTTATTATTTGTTGGGGGTTATTCGTTTGGTATGTGAAGAAAAACTACGTGGTAGACATTTATCTGAATTGAATAATATTCTTTATAATATCAGAGAAAGAAACGATATATTAGACCGCAATTTAGATGGCCTATCTTTTATGGATTTATGGGAGGAATACTATAACACAGAAGACAGTGTTAATAATGTAGAGAGTATTGAAAAGATAAGAAAAACCCCGACAGGATATATTATAAAACACATTGAGTCATATGAAGAATCTTCCAATAGCGGACCTGAAGATTGGTGTATAACATATGAGGAAGAATATTACTATTCGGTAGTGAGCGAAGGGGATTGCATATATATTGTGGAAAACCCAGAAATGATGAAATCCATAGACACAAAAAGCAGAGAATTTGATTATGCTTGCCGTATGATGGGAGACCCAACTCTTTATGATTTAGGTGAATATGGTTCGGGGGAACCTCCTTATGATACTTATGGTTTAAGTCGTTTTGTTGTGTTGGTAAATCCAAATGGTACATATGTATATTCTCGTTGGAATATTCCCGATGATTTAGACGGGCATTTCTTAAATAGAGAAGAACTTGAAGAAGTTATAGGAATGTCATTTAATGAGGCTTTTCCATATGTTAAACCAAGGGAGTTAGATGATGAAATAAAACAAGAATACTCCCTTAGAGAATCCGTTGAGGATATGTCTGAAACTCTCGCAATAGAAGGGATAACTAAAGAGGCTGATTCTTTTAAGAACGCATTGAAACCTATTGCTGAATTTATGAAAAACGATGGACTAAATGTGTATCCATTTCCGGACGTTGAATTAAATTGGGATGAACAAGATGGGCTATTCATAAAAACGGGATATTACTTACCAAGTGAGAAAAAAGTCGTTCTTTTTTGTAAAGATAGACACCCTAAAGATATATTAAGGTCGTATGCACACGAAATGATACATCATATGCAAAATCTTAACGGAGAGGATATGAGTTTTAGTTCAAATGATGATGTGAAAGATAACGATAAATTAGAAAAATTGGAATCTGAGGCATATCTCAAGGGAAATATTTATTTTAGAAAATGGACTGAATATGAAAGAAGTAATAAAAATAGTACATTAAATGAAAATATTCTAAAAGAATCTCCTGATAGTATTGAAAACCCTTTATTGTCTTATGAAAATTATAATGCTTATCCATTTATTGCTGTTAAGGGCTTCCCTGATGATATATTAGTAGGCAATGGAGGAAGTACCCATTGGGATATAGTAGAACATATTGAAGGAGATGCTGAAGAAGGTGAAAATACATACGGAGTAAGTCAAGAATTACTTGACGCAGTAAAAAATAGGGAAGTTAAACTCGCCT
>JAGBBI010000166.1 GCA_017938565.1 Clostridia bacterium | reverse complement strand
CTTGCTCAATTTGTTGTTCTCTTTTTTTATCACTTATATTTTTATATACTGCGACACCAATAATAATTCCTATAATTATAAAAAAAATTAAAATTTCCATAACGAATCCTTCTTTAGTTTTATATTTTTATATATAATAGCAAATTATTCATTACATGTCAAATCCAATGTGTAATAACATTAAAACTTAGCACATTGACACATTGTATTTATTTAATTCATAAAAGATAAAAAGACCAAACCGATATTCGATTTAGTCTCAATGTGGTGCAGTCGAGGGGACTTGAACCCCCACGGATTTCTCCACACGCTTCTGAGACGTGCGTGTCTGCCATTCCACCACAACTGCAAAACAAACATTAGACTTATATATTTTACATCCGAAATGTTTAATTCGCAAGAAGATTTATCAGTAAAAAATAAAATTTAAAAAGAGTAGTTCCCTACTCTCTTTCTTCTTTTGCGGTTTGATTATCGATTTCTTTTTCGCGTGATTGACAAAGCATCAAAAGTCTTGCCTTTAAAACAGACTTAAACTTGTCTCCTCCCGGTTTAATTGTTTTTCCAACCATGGTACTTATTCTTTGACCTCCAACCATAGCTTTATAAATCTCATGTTCATCACCAAAAATTCCATATGCAAGAGATATAACATCTATACCATAAACGACCTTATCCCCTGCATTCTTTTTTAATCTTTCTAACATTTCTTTACATACATCGCTTATTTCCATAATCTTCTCCTAAATTTGAATTAATTATATTATACCACAAGCCAAAATAATTTTCAAGCATTGTAACATCACTTTTTTATTGCAAAACTTATTAATTTATGCTAAAATACCAAAAGAATAAGAACAAGGAACAAGATATATGAGAAAATTAATTTTTGCAAGTAACAATCAACACAAAATTATTGAGATTAAAGAAATTTTATCTGATTATGAAGTTCAATCCATAAAAGACTGTGGATTTAACGAAGAAATTGAAGAAAATGCAACAACTCTTATCGGCAATAGTCTTATAAAGGCAAAAACAATTTATAAATATCTTGCAAGCAAAGGTACCCCTACGCCTGTCCTTGCAGACGACTCAGGACTTTTTGTTGATGTACTTGACGGAGCACCAGGAGTTTATAGTGCAAGATATGCAAGCGAAGACGGAAGCCACTCAACTGACGAACAAAATCGTGCAAAACTTCTAATCGAGATGGAAGGAGCCGTTAACCGCAAAGCAAATTTCAGTTGTGCTATGGTGCTTTATAATGGAGACGATGATGTAAAGGTTGGCATTGGACAAACCTTTGGCGAAATAACCGAACTTGAGAGTGGGAAACTTGATTTTGGCTATGACCCAATATTCTATTCCTACGACCTAGAAGAAAAATTTAGCGAAGTTTCGGACGAAGAAAAGAACTCGGTTTCTCACCGAGGTCGTGCAATAACAAACTTAATCCAAAATCCAAAACGACTTGTTTGTATGAATTTGGATGCTGTACATTTCGAGAATATTAAAAAAGGTGAAAAGGTTTATGAAGTTCGTTTAAATGATGAAAAAAGACAAGTTTTATCTGATGGCGACTATATCTGCTTTACCAACAATACAACTCTTGAACTTTTAGTAGTAAAAGTTACCGAACTTTTGCATTTTGACACTTTTGAGGATATGGCAAAGACACTAAACTATTCTGACATTGGCTTTAACACGCTATCCGAAAGCGAAGTACTAGAAACCTACCACACTTACTATTCAAAAGAAAAAGAACACCAATATGGTGTCCTTGCAATCAAAATTGAATTAATCTAAACTTGATATTTAATTACCGCCCCATTTGAGCATTGCATCCAAACAGCCTTGCCTTTAAGTGGGAGTTTGTTAAAATATGCATTAAAGGCATACAAATTAGATGAATGAGCAACAATTACAATTGTTTGCTCTTTTTCTTTTGTCTCTTTTAACTTATTTTCTTTTATAATCAAATCAAGACCTTCATAATTTGCCTTATAAAAATCACTTATAGTTTCCACTTTGCCATTTCTATAATCCAAATTTAAATAGTTATCCGCCCATTCTTGTTCAAGCGGAGTTCTTGGAACGACGCCCTTTCTTTCGGTAAATTGCTTCATCGTAATATGATCAACATTAAAAGCCTTTGCAATAATTTCAGCCGTTTCGCTTGCTCTTGTAATTGGCGACGAATAAACAATTGTTACATTTTCATTTTTTAAATATTCTGCAACTTTTTTTGCGGTCTTTTTTCCCTTCCCAGAAATCCCAACCGCATCTGGAATAAGTTCACCAACATATCTTTTAATCTCTGCGTGTCTAACAAAACATATTCTCATAAAAATTAATTTCACTCCTAGTGTTAAAATTTGTATAAACAATAGTATATATCAAATATTACCAAAAGTGAAACTAATTTATATAAATTTACAAAGTATATTCTGCAATTTTTACATCTTTAAAGTAAAAGTTAATTATTTCTTCTGCCGACTTTCCTTGCTCAGCTAAAATCTTTGCGCCCCATTGGCTCATTCCAACCCCGTGTCCATATCCTCTGCCTGCAAAATTAATTGAATTTGCACTTACGATAATATCTGTAATTAAAGTAGACTTCATTTCAGTTGAACCAATCTTTATTCTGAATGTGTTTGCATCAACTTCACTGGTTCCGACTTTAAATTTCTTAACTCTGCCACTATCATCTTTTTCGGCAATTGCAAACGAACTTATTGAACTTACCGACACACCCATCTCTCTTAATGCAGACATAACTTCTGACTTAGTAAATGTCTTGCTCCACTCATAGTTTTCACTATTCTCCGCAGTTTCTACACTCTTTTTGACTTGTGTATAATTTTCATCTTCACCATAGTTTAAACCATTTTTTGCCGTTGTTGTAACCCCTCCACTATTTGAATGAAACCAACTTTCTATTAATTCATCATCACTTAGAATTACCTTTCCTTTAGTTTCGGCAACGGCTTTTCTTATATTATCATTAATCCTGCTTGCGTCATATGCCTGAGCCTCGGTTACATCATTACTTATATCAGCACCTTCATATTTACTTGTAAAGTTTTGCAAATAGTATAAAGTATATGTTCTCGCTAAAATTGCTTGAGCCTTTAATGCCTCTAAATGCCAAGAATTATACATTTCTCCTGCAACCACGCCGAGCAAATAATCTTCCAATTCCATTTCGACGATACCTTTTACCGCAGTATCATAAACCTTAAGTTTTGGCATTTTTTCATCTTCTGTTAAATTTATAGTCTCAGGCAAATCTATTTTTACTTGACTTGTCTTTTTACCACAAGCAGTCAACGAAAAAAATGACAACATTACAAGCAACATCGAAAAACATACTTTCAAAAATCTTTTCATACAAAAACTCCTTAATGCCATTATTTTGCATCAAGGAGTTCATTATTATTCATTATAGTTCCAAATTATTATCAAGTAACAATTTTTTAAGCAAGGTTTTTCGCTTCACCGAGAAAGTGTTTTTTATCATCGCATAAATACAGTTCAAGGAGCCAACGATAACAACCATTTTTTTTGCCCTTGTAACCGCCGTATATAATAAATTTCTTGTCATCATCATCGGGTTTCCGCCAGATACTGGAATAACAACTGCATCAAATTCACTGCCTTGGCTTTTGTGTATTGTAATTGCATATGAAAGCATTAATTCATCAAGTTCTGCAATCGTATAAAAACACCTTCTTCCATCTTCAAATTCTACCATTGTTTCGTTCGTTGAAGGATTAATATCTGTTATAAATCCAATATCACCATTAAATACTCCTGTCCCAGACATTCCATTCTTCTCCCAAGCGTGGTCATAGTTATTAACAGTTTGCATAACCCTATCACCAACTCGAAATACACGCTCACCTTGAGTTGCTTCGATTTTATCAGAAGCCTTTGGATTTAATGCTTCTTGTAATGATTTATTTAAATTTTGAACACCAACGACTCCGGCTTTCATAGGAGCAATCACTTGAACTTGACTGCTATCAATTCCTAAAAACGACGGAATCCTTTTTGACACCAACTCCACAACCAACTCAAGATTTTCTTCTTGAGTCTCTTTGTTCATTACAAAAAAATCTCCTGTTTTGTTATCAAATTCAAGTTGTTCACCATTGTTGATATTATGAGCATTAACAACTATTTTACTTTCGCTTGCTTGACGGAAAATTTGTTTTAAACTTACAACTGGAATTGTTCCAACATTAATTAAATCATCCAATATATTTCCAGCTCCAACGCTTGGCAACTGGTCTTTGTCGCCTACAAGAATAAGCCTCATCCCTCGATTACAGGCGTTTACAAGGTTATACATAACATAAGTATCAACCATACTACACTCGTCAACAATCAAACAATCAACTTCAAGTTCGGTCAATGTGTTAAAAGCCGATTCAAATTCTTTACCTTTAAAATTTATATCCAATGCACGATGAATAGTTTTTGCTTCATCACCTGTGGCCTCCGACAGTCTTTTACTTGCTCTGCCGGTTGGTGCCAGTAATAAAGTCTTTAGGTTTAATCCCTTTAAAATGCTATTAATTGCCTTTATGATTGTAGTTTTTCCAGTTCCTGGACCACCCGTAATTACGACAACGCCATTTGAAATAGCCGTTTCCACAGCAAGTCTCTGTTCAGAATGTAAGGTAATCCCATTCATTTTTTCATACTCATCAAGTTTTGTGGTTACATCAACCTTTGCAAAATTCCAACCATCAGACATTGCACAAAGTTTTGTTGCTATAACCTTTTCCATTTTATAAAATTTAGTCAGCCCCAAATAAGTAACACCTTCGTCAACTATTTCTTTTATATAGCCATCAATCAATAAGTCTGCAATTGTTTGCTCATAAACCGTTTGTTTTTCATCCTCTGGGAACTCCAACAGTCTTGCGACAGCAGACTTCAACTCTCCTTGCTCAACAATAGTACTTCCATTCTTTTCAGAGACTTCTGAAATACAAAAAACAATCCCAGCACGCATACGAAAGGTAGAGTCTTTATCTATTCCCATTTTCATAGCAATCTTATCAGCAGTACGGAAGCCAATTCCCTCAATATCCTCGACAAGTTTATATGGATTCTTACTTAATATTTCTTCAGTTCGTTTTTTGTATCTATCGTAAATCTTTACTGCCATATTAACCGAAACATCATAATTTTGCAAAAATATTACAGCATCTTGTAATTTTCTTATGTCGTTATATCTAAGTGCAATATTAATTGCCTTGTCGGCACTTACACCTTTAACCTTAGCCAATTGCATTGGTTCTTCTTCAATAATTTTTAAAGTGTTTTCTCCAAACATTTGAACTATGTTTTTAGCAGTTACAGGACCAACCCCACTTATTAACCCGCTTGAAAGATATTTCTCAATTTGAGCCGATGTCGTAGGTTTTTCTAATTTTACGTGCGTAACTTTAAACTGCTCCCCATACTTAGGATGAACAACCTTTTCTCCTTCAAGAACAACTTTCTCTCCTTCTCCTACGACTGGAAATTTCCCCGAAGCAATTATTTCATCCTTCCCAAGCGATACTCTTACAATAGAATATCCAGTTTCTAAATTTTTATATATAATACTATCAATAAGTCCTTCAATTTTCATACAACAATTATATGACGACCCAATTTTATTGTCAAGCAATAATGCTGTTCAATATTTGAACAATCGTTCTAAAATTTTGAAGTTTTCAACAGAGTTTTCAACACCCCTGTTAAAAACTTATTAAACGCTATAATCGTTTATTAGAAACACTTTCCGCCACTCGAGTAGAACACTTGTTCAAAGTTTTCAACAAAGTTTTCAACACTTTTCAACTGTAGGCGTGAAACAAAAAATGTTTCACGGTTATTTTACATTATTCGACATCTTTTACGAAAGCCTAATAACCAAGTATGTATAGATTAAATATAATATAATCAATGCCAAACCTTGCAAACGATTTGACCTGCTGTTTTTTACTATCGGCACCGTAATTACGGCGGTTATAATAAATAAAACGGGCACTGTTAAAAACAAAATTCCTTTTGATATAAATATCCCACCATTAGAACTTGCAAAACTTGAACAAGCAATAAGTAGTGTACAATCAATTATGCTTGCTCCAAAGATATTTCCAACTCCAATCTCTGGATTTTTCATCTTTATTGATGTAATTGTTGTTACAAGTTCAGGGATGTTCGTGCCCACAGCTATAACAACAAAACTAACCACACTGTTATTCAACCCCAACATCGAACTAATTACGTCAACATTGTTAACAAGCACCATTGCGCCAAGTCCAATTGAAAGAGCAGAAATTATAAATTCTATTATAACCTTTAACCAAGACTCTGTTATTTCATTCAAGTCCTTTTTTACTTTACATTTCGAGGCCTCTACGCAATTTATTACAACAAACACCGACAAAACCATAAGTAAAGCTAAGGCTTCAATAAACCCTATCCTTCCATCAATCCCAAAAATTAATAATGCTAATACACAAACACAAAAATATACTGCCTTAGAAAAAAATGACTCTGGCTCTATCTTTGAAGGCAAAAATAAAAATGCTACACCCAGGACAATGGTGAAATTACACACCATTGATCCAACTGCCGTACTAACCCCTATGCTTTCTAATCCCTTTAAACTTGATACAATTGACACAGTTGTCTCTGGAAAAGTAGTAGCAATCGCAACAATTGTCGCTCCAACAACTATTGGAGGAATCTTGGCCTTATTTGCAAGTGCTACGGCCGAGTCAACCAGAAAGCCGGCACCTTTTAATATAAGAACGAAACCCATTATAAATAGAACAACAGCTAATATATTTGACATATTAAAGGTTATGATTGACGCACTTAAAAAAATTCATTTTTAGAAGACGAAAAAACGCACCAATCCTCTTTTTTATGCGTAATATGTAATATGGTTAGGGAAAGTCCAAATTAATAGCAACGTTTATAGCACTCGATATTCACGGGACCCGATTAATATATATTAAGTTTGAAATCAAGCCACCTTTATCAACTTTGCAAATAGCCCTGCTTGTTTCAAATTAACACAAGTTTTATTAGATGCAACAAGATAACCATCTTCGCATTTTATAATACTTTAACGCCTTTGGCAAAAATATTCACAAAGCCCAATACGTTTTGAAACGAACCGCTTGTTTGTATAATTCATTATTAAATTTGACCAGTTTTAATAAAAATGCCAAAGCACATTACATTAATTTTATACTTTTATAACCTTATCGATTTCCCTCACCATAAAAAGCCCACGCATAAAAATGCATGGGCTTTATTATATTAATTCTAATAATTTTCTTTTCTTACTTCAAAATAGCTT
>JAGBBI010000165.1 GCA_017938565.1 Clostridia bacterium | reverse complement strand
TGCAGCCCCTTTTTGTTCAGCAGTTAAAACGCCTGTGTTTGATTTGAATGGTTTTCCTGTAAGTAAATCAACAGTTGGGTTTTCTTTTTGAGCCTTTACAACATCGCTGTTTACCGACTCATTAATTATGTACTCTGTCAACTTTGAGGTATAGCCGATACCAGACGCCAAAAGTGTTGCATCTGAATCATCTTTTGCCCTTATGATACCTGTGATTTTTAATTCCAATGATGCGTTATCATAAATTGTTGACATCCATAATGGGTCAGATTCCGCATATGTGCCGATATCTACATATGTCCCCGTTGCTTCACTGTAAACATACTTATTTGATGGCAATATGGTTTTAAATGTTCTCGCTTTAATATCGTCATAAGACCATCGATTTTTCTCGTGTTCAATTGTTGTTCCATTTACCGCAGCATCAATTATTGCATCAATTTCTGTTTTATCAATTAAACCCAATGCATAAAGTGTTAAATCGTCAATCTCATTTTTTTCGTTTACAACTAAAACAATTTCATTATATGCTTTTGGCCAAGCACCGCCATCGATTAATTCATATTGCTCATAAACCAAATTGTTAATATAAGAGCCGTCCATCCCTGGCAAAATCTCTTGCCAAATATCCATGGCAAACATTGACGACCCCATTGACGACATTGATTCACTTGAACCACTTGATTGAGTTGCTCCACCTTGTGATTGCATTACTCCAATCATATAATCGCCAACCATTTTTGACATAAGTTCGCCAGTATCAGATTTTACAATTTGTCCGTCAACATTTCTGGTGTAAATATCTAGTTCTAAATCGTAAGTATATTGAATTCCTGTAACTGATTGTTGTAATTTTGAACCTTCTTTTGCCATTTCACTTTCGATGTAACTTTTAAATGCAGTCAAGTCATTTTTATTTGTTTGAACTTTGCTTAACGCATCAACCATTTCTCCGATTACTGGGTCACGATATATCGCATCTTTTTCGTGATTTAATTCAGATGTCCCAACATTCATAAAACTTTGAAGCAATGAAGTCATATCAATTGTTTCTTTTTCAAGAGTTATTGGGTAAGAGGCCAAAGTTGACTCTTGAACATGATTAATATAAGTGGTCATTCCTTGTGAAACTGCAAGAATTAAAGCAATACCAATAATTCCAATACTTCCGGCAAAAGAAGTTAAAATTGTGCGTCCTTTTTTTGTAAATAAGTTTGTTAGAGATAACTTAAACGCCGTCCAAAATGACATTGTCGTTTTCTTGAAAGCACGCTCTTTTTTCTTGCGTTTTGATTTCTTAGAAACAACTTCCGCAACTACATTTTCACTTTCGGCTTGCGGTGTTTCAATAATGGTATCGTCTAAAACTTCTTTACTTGAAGTTTCTTGAATATTAATCTCTTCCCCATCAAATGGTGCACTGTCATCAATTAGTTCGCCATCAAGGAATTTTATAATTCTTGTACTATACTCATTAGCAAGGTCTGGATTATGCGTAACCATAATAACAAGTCGGTCTTTTGCAACTTCTTTTAACAATTCCATTACTTGAACCGAGGTCTTACTGTCTAACGCACCGGTTGGCTCATCAGCAAGCACTACGTCTGGGTCATTTACTAAAGCTCTTGCAATAGCAACCCTTTGCATTTGCCCACCGGACAATTGATTAGGCTTACTTTTTATTTTGTCGCCAAGCCCAACTTTTTCAAGCGCATCTATCGCACGTCTTTTTCTTTCTTCTTTGCTAACACCTGACAAAGTCAATGCAATTTCAACATTTTGCAAAACCGTTTGGTGTGGGATTAAATTATATGTCTGAAAAACGAACCCTATTGTGTGATTTCGATATGCGTCCCAATCTCTGTCATTGAAGTCTTTTGTCGATTTTCCATTGATAACCAAGTCACCACTTGTGTACTTATCTAAGCCACCGACAATATTCAAAAATGTAGTTTTACCGCAACCACTAGGCCCCAAAATTGAAACAAACTCATTCTTCCTAAACTTTAAATTCACACCCTTTAAGGCTTCAACTTTTAGGTCTTTTGTTTCATAAATTTTAACTATATCTTTAAGTTCTAACATTAAAAGTTCTCCCTAGTTAATAAATATATGCAAATTATATCACTATGTTAATACAAATTCAATTAATATTGTGTGAAAATTTTATCATAATTTAAAAAGCGCATTAAAAAAGACCTTGTATATACAAAGTCTTAATGTTTCGTTCGCCTACTCACATTGTGCTTCAACTGCTGTCATTTGCGAACCAATAATTGCATTTAAATTAGCAAGTATAGTTTGTTTCATCTGTACAAGTTTTTCAATTCTTTTTTGCATTACAGGAATTGACTCTAAGAATCTGCTTACTGAAATAATACCTCTTGAGTCTGTTGTTCCACAAGTTTGTTGAACAATTCCAATACTTTTCTCTAATCCTGCTATTTCGCAATCAATTTTTTTAATTTCTTGACGCAATTCTGCTTCTTTATTGTTAATATTTGACATTTTTCTGTCCCCCTATTTAAATTTCCACAACTATTAAACCACAAAATTTGTATTTGTCAATAGTTTTGTCAAATTTTGTTTTGAGTTTAAAGCATTTATGCTATAATATAACTATAACTTGAAAAGGAGAACATTTATGATTATTGACGACATTAAAAAAGCAAATATTGAAGCGATTAAAAACAAAGATAAAAACGCAAGAAATATTTACAGCATTATTATGAACAAGCACTTGGTTGCAAGCGTTGAAGCAAGGACAAGCGGAAATGAACTAACTGACGCTGATGTGGTTAGAATTATTACAAAAACCATTAAAGAATTAACCGAAGAGGAAGAAAATTACAAAAAAGTTGGCAACACCGAACAAGCCCAAGCAATTGCGGGACAAAGAACAATTTTGGAAAAATATCTTCCACAAATGATGACTCGTGAAGAGATTGAAAAAATCATCAATTCTCTTGAAGACAAATCGGTACCAAATGTTATGAAACACTTTAAAACCAATTACAACGGAAGTTGTGATATGAAAATGGTTTCAGAGGTTTTAAAATCAATTAATTAACACTTAAACGAAAAAAGAACAAGGCAACTTTATATGCCTTGTTCTTTTACTAAATCAACAATCATTCACGTGTTATTGGAGTCTCTCCGCACGGATTATCTGGTATATCACGAACATCAACTTTCATTCTTGACACACCTACACCATAACACAATACTGCATCTTTCATCATTTCAATAGCTTTTGCCCTTGACACTTTAAATTTCCGCATAACATTTGTTAATTTAACGTGCTCTATTTCACTCAAAATCCAATTGATTGAGTCCTTATTTTGTAAAACACGTTCTTGTATTTCAAACCATTTACCTTTCGGAAATAAATCGTCAAGATTGTACTCTTTATACAATTCGTCATACTTTTCTAAAAAATCCATCGCTATGTTAAACGCTTCACCAAAGCTAAGTCCAAAAACTTCTTCCAAATGGCTTGCATAAGTCACTTCGTTAGTGATACCAAGCAATTTCAAATCTTCTAAATACAAATACACTTCTCTTTTTGCTGAATCCATATTGCACTCCAATTATTTTATTCAATTGCATAGTTCTTGCGATTAATATCAACGATTAAGCTAAGTTCTTTTGAGTCGATCTTTTCAATAATCTTGTCTGTTCCTTCACTGAATATCTGTTTTAGTTCTTCTTCATACAACGGAACAATTACATAAAAATTGATTTTGCCCAAGCCTTCAATTCTGTGAGTTACCAACCTTTGTCCAGATAAAACTGGCAAGAAAAGCCCACTACAAAGTTTTGTATTTTCCGCAAATGGAGTATTTTTTTTATCTAATGATGCAGTGTGATCAAAACCTACCCATGAATTACATTCCAAAGGCATTCTTGCGAATGTTTTTAACACAGTTATCGGCCAAGCATCTTTGCCTTTAAGGTCGGAAAAATCCCAATTGGGTGGCAAAAACATTACAAGTTCGGCACGTTCAAGTTCTTCATTTTTTAGCGATTGCGGAACATTCATTTTATATGAACCCATACCCAAAGTTACAAGTTTATAAAAGTTTGCATTTTCGCTTGGCGGTATAACTGCCATATCTAAATGCACACCAAAAGACATTGTTTCATGATATACGTTGTCAAACTTACCAAACTGTTTCGCAACGAAATCTTCAATCGACTTATAATGTTTCTCGCTGTATCCATACAACCCATTATGTAAAGTGTTATCTTCTTTTAACTTTTTGGCTTTAAATAAATCAAATAATCCCATAAATTTTTCTCCCTTGTTAATTTATTTTGTTTTGCTAATTTTCCCTATAACCTTTAAACAAAATGGTTCAATAGTAAAGGATTTCCCCTTTGATTTCTCTTTTGTTAAAAGTTCGGAATAAATTTTTTCACATTCGATTGTGTACGATTCACTACTTAAATTAGTAATTGCAACAACACTTTCTCTCCCCTGTTGTCTTTTTACAACCACAACACCGTCCCTTGGTATTTCAACAGTTATTCCACCACTTATGACTGGACGAAGAGAACGTAATTCACCCAGCATTTTATACCAATTTAATAGTTCATCATTTTCACTTCCCCACGGATATGGGGCTCTTGAATTTCCGTCTTTAATATTAGTCAAACCTATCTCATCGCCATAAAAGACTGTGGGAATGCCAATAAAAACATATTGAAGCAGTGTGGCAATTTTTGTTAGTTCAATTCGTTTTTCGCAATTAATTGAAAGTATTTCATTAGCAAGTCTTGAAGTGTCGTGAGTTCCAACTATGTTCATTAAATTATTCTGTACAAAAAATGGATATCGTTGTTCAATCATTTTAAATGTCTTATAATAATCGCCCC
>JAGBBI010000019.1 GCA_017938565.1 Clostridia bacterium | reverse complement strand
GTATTTAATTTTGATGAAAGCGAAGCACCAAAGAAGAAAGAAGTAATTACTTATGAACCAGTTGAAAAGGGCATAAGGCGAAAACTCAAAGACGGAAAGAAGTTTTCCTATGAGGCTACTGCCGATTTTGGCAGGGTGGAAATCTATGACGAAGAATTAAAGAAATTTGTAAAAAAGCAGGACAAACAAAGAAAGACCTTTAAGACATTGGCGGAAGCAAGAAAATGGCTTCATCAAATTGAACTGCAAAAGGCAGAAGCCAAAGAGAAAAAGGTCATTTATAAAAATGAGGGTATTCGTTTGGTTGATGTGGCTGATGAATTTCTGGAACTGAAACGCAAGCAAGCCAAAAAGGGAAAGATTAAAGACAGTTATGTTGAACAACTCCGCATACAGACAGACCATTTCAAACGGTTCTTTAATGGTGAGCGTACCACATTTGTAAAAACCATACAGACCGCACAGATTGAAGCATATTTTGAATTTGAAGAAAAGCAGGGAATTTCTAGGAAGTCTATCGAGAAATATAAAACCCACTTAAAGCAGATTTGGGCTTATATGCTGAAAGATAAAGTAAGATATGGTGTAAGTGAAAATGTTGTCGAGGGTGCTGAAATTTCTGCACCGAAAAAGGAATATAAAGCCTCGGCACTTGATTACAAGCAATTAAATGAATTGATTTATGAAGCCACTACAATGGAAGACCCGAGTTTTTTGTATCTTGTTGTTATGTCTATGACGCAGGGACTTAGGCGAGGGGAATTGTGTGGCTTGATGTGGAAAGATATAAACTGGGAAACCAAAAGGGTTACGATTTGCCATAATCGTGTTCAGTTGGTAACGAAAGACACTGTAAAACTTCCGAAGCGTGAAAAGGTTCGAGAAATTGAACTCCATAACGCTGGCTATACCACATTAAAGATATATAAGGAATGGCAGGAGGCTATACTTGGCAGACCAGTAGCACCCGAAGCCTTTGTTTTACAGTGGGAAATCAATCTACTGCAAGATTATGTATGCCACACTGGAAAAGTATCTCGCAAGTGGAAAGAGATTTATAATTATCTCAACAAATGCCGAGCAAAAGCCAAAAAGGAAGAATTACCTTATGGCAGAATACACGACGGACGACATACATATATCACTTTGCTATTACACGGAATAGAAAAGGACGATAAGAGCATTATTGCCCCTGCTTCTTTCTTTCAAGTGTATGAAAGTGCAGGTCATACCCTGCCGAGAGCAATGCAAAATGTATCTAATACTGTTTATAATGAAGATAAAGGCGATAGGTGGGATATTACAAGATTTTGGAACGAGGCTATTTTTACCGATATTGCAGAATGTTGGCGGTTTGCTTGTGAGGTTCGACAGATTGAAGAGGAAATGATGACCGAACTGGAAAAAGCCACAAAGCAGGCACAGAAGCAGCAACGATTGGAAAAAGCCAAAGCAGAACGATTAAAAGGCAATCCACCCGAAGACATACTTATTGAATACAAATAGCAAACAAGCAGGAGCATAAAAACTCCTGCTTTTGTCATTTAAGAAAGAAAAGAAGCAAAAGAAAGAATAGGGGGGGACACTCTGGCGGTTTCCCCCTTGCCCCCTTTCAGCGTTGAAACTTCACAAGTTCAGTTTCAACAATTATCTTTTCTGAACCAGTAAAACGGACCTTTTCGCCTAGTCAAATAATGAGAGAAAGTCTTGACCACTCGCAACCAAAAATATAGAAATATCTATACTTTTTACGATTACGAATGGTCAAGTCTGTAATAAAACAATTTTCGCCTGTGAGTGTGTTTAACCCCGCACACTTCGGAGATGTTTCATTTTCTATACATAACAGTAATATGGCGATACCACCAAAGTCGATCATTTAATTACTATACGCAACGT
>JAGBBI010000164.1 GCA_017938565.1 Clostridia bacterium | reverse complement strand
GAAAGAACCAAAGAGCCATCTCTTATTGCATTTTTTATTGATTCAACATTAGTTTCACCAATTGTATTTGCGTATATATCTAAATGATTTAGTGCGTTTTCGTTAATTGAGCCGTCGGCGTTGCGGTAGGCTGTTGACAAGACTGAAGTGAATTCGTTTAGTTGTTCTAGGTAGTAGTTCGCACCCTTGAATTTGTAGATTGAGTAGTTGCTGAATAGGTTTGATAGGGTGGTCGTTAGTTGGTCGTAACTTACTTCTTTATCGCCTAATTGTACCTTTTTGCCGTCCGCTTGTGCTTGTGCAGCTTCAATTAATAGGTTGATTAAGCTTTCGGTTGAAATATCGACTAGGTCAACCTCGTCGTTCTCGTGTGATGGGGTGTTTAGGTATCCGGTGTGGTCGTCTGCTGTGTAGTCCATTGATACGTCTAGGGCTACGCAGTTCACTTGGAACGCACAGTTGATTATTACATCGTTCGCACTGCTTTGTACGTTGCCTTCATCGTCGGTTGAAATCTCGTTGTTGAACGCTTTGAAGTTCCCGTATTTATAGGTGTCTGGGTCGATTTGGTATTGCTCGCCATCCTTTATATAGTAGGCTTCGTAGTATTGTGTAGCTCTGCTTAACCCTTCGACGTCTTGGTCTTGTTCTTTGGTTGTTCCGTTTAAGATTATTTGTACACTTGGGTAGCCTTTACCCGACAATGCTTTCACTTTTACACGTACTACCAGTTTTGATTGTTTCGTTTGTATTCCTCCGGTGAGTGTCTCGGCTGTTAATCCGGCAAAGTCGTCTGAGGTTGATACAAGCGGTACAATCTGTACTAAGTCGTCGCTTGATGTGTTGATCTCAATTCGCTCTTTTACTAGGCTTGCGTTGTTTCCGGTTCCTTCTACGTATTGCGTGATGTCTGATACTGACTCGCTCAACGTGTAGGTCTCTATCGCATCTACGCTGTTCAATGCTACGATTATGTAGTTGCCGTCGATAAACATCTCGCTTGGATTGTTCGTCTTGAATAGCATCGTGTAGATATGGTTGGAATTACTAATAAATGTGTTGCCTTCCTCTTCTTTTTGATAGAATGGAGCGGAGTCATGATAAAAAATAGTTGTTGAAGAAACTTTATCTGTATAACTTTCTTTTAACTTAGTGAAGACAAGGCTTGCGTCTGCCTTTGTATGGTCGGTTAAGGTGTTGCCTTCACGAGCGGTTGCAAGAACAAAGTAATCTGATTGACTGAATAATATGCTTGCCATGCTTGCTGGGTCAAATGATGGGTTCTCGAGGTCGACGTCTTTTGCGTTCGAGATAAGTTGTTCGAGATTTTCAGATTTAAGTGGTCCTAAGTAACCTTCGTCCAAAATCGTTGCGTAGGCTGTTGCCGTTGGTTTTGCGTTCTTTATGTATCCGGTGTTGGCTGTGGTTGTTACGCTGTAGACTGTTGTTGTGTTCGTTAGTAGGTTTCCGGTAATATCGTAGATGTATTGACCTAGTTTGCTTGCGGTATATGGGTCTTCAACATTAGTTTCTTGCATAAACTGACCACTTGAATCATCAATTACGTAAGTTAAAACGTTTTCACCTGATGGGTTTTTAATATAGAAGTCTTGCTCAAAGCCGTTGTTTGTGTAACCGCCGTTGCCATCAGATTTAAGTGTATCCTTGCTGTATGAAGTATAGAAAGTCTTTTTGCCGGTTATATTCAATTCATCTTCGTCTTCTGGTTTTGGTTCGCCATATGTTGGGTCGTAAATCTGTTCGATTTCACCAACGTTTATATACATTGTGTAATATGCGGTGGTGAAGTAGGCGATGATTGTTGCACGGTAACTTAGTCTTGCACATAGCATATTGTAGTTCGTCTTGTTGCCGGCAATGAAGTGGCCTTGGTTGGTTCCGTAAACGTTTGGAATTGCCAACTTAACCTGTGTAAAGTCGCTTATGATGTTTCCATCTTTGTCGGTTGAATAGGCGTTGTAGATTTGTACTTTGTTGTACTCGTCAACTTTACTTCCTTCTGGAAGGGTCTCTGTTCCGCCTTGCAACCTGTTTACAACTGCGTTTGATGTGTTTGTGATTGAATTAAAATTATCACTTCCGAATGTATAGATTGGGTCGGTGCTTACCGTTGTTCCGTAACTTATTTCAGCTTTCTTTGGTGAAAGTGAAGTAATGAAATCTGCCCATGCACCATCGCTGTCTCCGGCTAAGAAGTATGGTATGCGCATACATTCGTGGCTTAATTCGTTCCAAATGTTTACAAATCTGCCATTTACATAGGTGAATACTCTTGTATTGTTGGTTAGAAGTGTCTTTTTGTCGCCAAGGCTAAGTTCAGAGCCTTTTACGTATACCGTATTACTTATACGGTATGGGTCTTCGCTGAATCCGTAAATTAGCGAGTCGGTTAGGCTTCCGTTGTAGCCGTTGTAACTTATCCTTCCAAACAATGTGTCGGATACATATTGTTCTCTTGCGCTGTTGTTTTTAATATTTGCGTGAAGAGTTAGTGTTTCCTTTTCGCCATCGTCGTAAACCAAAAGAATTTCTGCTGTTGCAAGACTGTCTTCGTCTCGGTTTACTAATGATGGGTAGAATGTACGTAATAAATAGTTAAAGTCGTTTGTTGCATAGAAAGTTCCGCTTGTAATTCCAAGGCGTAAATTTAAGTAGTCAAAGATTGTTGCTGTTGCGCCGTAGTCTACTTGGTCTTCACCAAGTGCTCGGTAGGTGTAAGCGTAGTAAACTTTTCCATTGTAATACATCCTTGTTGGAGCAAACAAACTGTTTGATAAGTCTGGCTTTAATTCAAAGTCTGCGTAACCGTAGTCTATTTGTGTATTTGCAGGTACGTCATCTGGACCGGTCTTGTACCTAAGTTCGAATAATTTGTGTAGATAGTAAGCTGTACTGTCTTTTGATGTGTCTACGTAATATTCGTAATAGGTTTCTCCGTCTATCACGGTTGTTGATTGTGCATTGCTTTCTTCAATTGTTTCTTGGCTTACGTTGTTTGTAAATAACCAGCCAGCAAATTGTCCATATGGGTAAATGACTGCGTTTAAGTTTAGTGGGGTAGATTTTCCAACAAGTAGGCTTCCTTGTACATATCCTTCGTAACTTGTGTCGGTTGTATATGGGTTATATGTAACTCTTATGTACTTAGGATTTGTGCCCATAATGTAGATATCTCCGCTGTACTCATTTTCATATTTAATATCGGTGTAGTATTTGTGATTGTCGCTGTTTTGGAAGATATTAAAGTATGAGTTCTTAACGTGGTCAAAGCCATATAGGTCGGTGGCTTCGATGTGGTCGCCAACATTTAATTCATTTCCTTCGATGTCGGTGATTGCCTCGTTTGTGTCTTGTTCTGTAATTGTAAATCTTGTGTCATTATATTTATTGATGTCAAGGTCCGCAGGATAGAGCAAATCTTCGTATAGTGCAATTACGGTGTATTCGCTGGTTAAGGCTCCGCTTAGGGTTAGTATTAGGGTATAACTGTCTGAACCAGTTTTTTGCCAGAACGCATTTCCTGTTTGTGCGTTGTCCACGCTAAAGAAGATTGAATTCCTTGCTCTGAATGTACGGTCATTTCGATTGTTGTTTGTTTGTGTGGTAATTTCAAATGCCGTATTGTATGCACTTTCGTTTCTTAAGATAACTCCGAGGAAGTGGTAACCAGATAGTTCGTTTATTGTTATCATCACATTGCTTTGGTTTTTAGCCTTATCGTGTGAAGTTCTGATTTGTGGTGCAATAGTTTGATATATTGCATTTTCACTCTTTATACCATCGGCTCCGGTTGTGTTTATTTCAGCATAGCCGAAATTGTTAATATCTTCAAGGTCAAGTGCGTATTTTGTTATTAATGTTTGCATATATTGAAGTTTATCTTCAATTATATCCAGCGATGTGTCATATTTCAAGGTGCCGTCGTCGGCTAACTCTTGAAGTTTATTCTCAGCGTCTTTTCTTGAGAATGTATTATCTTCTTCTCCGTCTTTTGGTGAATATTTTCCGGTTATGTAGCCTTGATAGATTTCAAGGGCCTTAAACTCTATTTGTAAATATCCGCCATCAACCATTACATATTTGATTAAATCGGATTCTGGGACGCTTGCTCCGGTTTTAAGTCTTGGAATTCCGTAGCCTTTTTCATATTCTTCAAGAAGTCCAAGGTCGGCAAGGTCGGCGATTTTTTCAAGATATGCCCAATAGTTTCCGTTTTCTTTATCTGTTAGTGTTGTTAAATCAATTGTGCTTGCTGTTCGGTCAACGGCTAGGGCATCAATATTAAATTTAACTAAGATTTCTGCTGAAACATTGACTACAGACATCATATTGTTACGGAGAACTATCTCGTCAGTTGTATAGTCATAAGCGACTTTATCACTGGCTTCGTCTTCGGTTGAAAGAGGAAGGGAAGTGCTTTCGCTGTCTATGAAATTAGGACTGTCAAATCGGGTGCTGTTTATTGTTGCACCGTTAACTATTGTACCTGGGTGGATAAAGTCTTCTGGTTTTTTCATTTCAGATTGTGCTAATTCGGTAATGTCCATTTTAACAATTGAACCTTCGGTGAAGAAGCCAAATGAAACGAAGTTGATTGATGTGTCTGAGTAACCGCCTTGTGTTGTGGTCGAAAGTGTTGCAGTAAAGTCGGTTTCCACGTTGGTATTTAGTTTGATGTTGGCAAGGTCGTTTGACCAGCCAAAGATTAGTGTTTTTAATGCGGTCTCTGGGAACAAGTTAATGAAGTCTGCGAAATAGATGGTGTTTGTCTTTATAAGTTTTGAGTACTCTTCGTATTTCGTAGTAAGTCTTAACGTTGTTGACAGGGTCGCCCAAGATATTGCATCCCAAGTCTCTGGGCCAAGGTCGGCGATGTAATCTCCAAGTAGAGTTGAGTTAACACCTTTTGCATTCGCTACGTTGAAGAAGTCAAGTGCGAATAATAAGTAGTCATCTTCGTTGTAGTCAAGTCCAAAATTGTTACTTCCGGTGTCGTAAGTTGAAACATCAAAATATCCATTTAAATCATCAATTATTGTCCATGATGATGGATAATAATCTGATGCGTATACTGAACTGTTGTATTGACATATAACGTGAAGTTCAGCGGTTTCAAGACTTCCTTGGACTGAGGACATAAGTGTTGCAATTTGTCCCGGCGTTGCATTAACGGTTGTTAGTTTAATCTCCGAAGTTTTTGTAATTGCTTTTGCAATTCTTCGGTAGTCAGCGGTTGCTTCAAGGACACTATCTGCTCCTGCTCCGCTTT
>JAGBBI010000163.1 GCA_017938565.1 Clostridia bacterium | reverse complement strand
GCAGGGAAGTCAAATGCTCTGCCGTACTTCCGTATTCGCCACGCTGAAAGCCTTTGAACCCTTGTTCCGTCATATAGTGAAACAACTCATCTTGCAGTATGCTGTACGAAGCTCGGAACATCGGTTTCCCGTTCTTTCTTAGCAATGGATTTCCTTTTTCATCGGTCAGCGGAATATCCGATTTCCATTTCTTTGAATGGCTTATCTGATTAACAACCGCCTTGACCGTTCCTCGCAGTTCGGGGTCTTTGCAACGCTTACTCCATAAGATTTCTTTCTCCACCACAGGCAGAACCATAGCGTGAAGATGATAGTGGTAAACCTCTTTTCCAAGTTCTTCGGTTGCCGCTACATTGATTTCATCAGCGTGCATTACTGCCGATATAACATTGTCAGCACCGAATTTTTCTTCGATGAAATGATAGGCTTCTTCATAAAACTGCTTTGCGTATTCATAACCACCGTTACGCTCGAAGTACATCGTGTTCACATCAATCACAATCTCATTAAAGAGTGTTGCGTCTTTCCTTAACCCACGAAGCGACACCTGCCCGTCTGTTTCCATCTGCTTTAACTGTTCCATATAGGTCGGGGCAGTCGGTTTTTTGAAATGCACATTAAAGGGTATTCGTTCCACAATTACATTCATATTTTCATAGGTTTCATTCTTGCGTTCGTTGTGCCTTTCCGCCTTGCTCACATCAGAAGCGGTGTACTGTTTTACCCTTGCACAACTCATATCTGCCTTGTTGGTTTTTGCCATTTTACTCTCCTTTCCAGACAGGGGCGAAGCCATTACACAACATTCTTTGAATGTGTGTAACCCACTATGACACTTTCAGACTTCGTCTGCAAAGATGTCGTGGGCAAGGGAGTTCCCCCTTGACCTCCTTATGATACCTCAATCATAAAAACAGACTGTCCACTCATCAGACAGCCTGCATTATTCTCTCGGTATATCGCCCATCGGCAAAGACCAGTACCACAGAAAGCCTTTCTTTTTGGAGATAACTCCTGCTTTCTTCTTTGCCTTTTTGATGGTCGATTTCTTGAACCCTGCGGCTTCAAGTCTTTCTTCGCAATCCGAAGAAAGCATTTCTCCGTCTTTCAGCATTTCCAAAAGAAATTCTTTTGCCTTGATTTCCTTATCGTTCGGTCTGCCCATTTTAGGGGCAAGGGATTGGAACGCTTCTTCTGCTGTCATTTCCATTTCAGAGATAAAGTCCACTCCTTTTTCTGCAACCTCAAAGAGAATTGCAGAGCCTGTCGGGGCAAGGTTGGATTTCACTTGCACCATATATCTTTCCGCTGGTGCTTCTTTGTTCGGTGTGCGTGTGATTGCAAGAATACTTCTTGCAGCACCCGCAATATCAATAGAACCATTGGTACGATAAAGTGGATTGGTATCTCTCATCTTGTTCATATGAGCGATAATCACGATTGCACAGCCAGTATTCTTCGCAACCGCAATCAGATGATTAAACTCTGCTCGTGTTTCGTTGGCATTGTTCATTGAACAGTTCTCTCCGATATAGGAACTCATCGGGTCAAGAATTAAAAGTTTTGCGTGATACCTTTCGATTGCTTCAGCAATACGGTTATCCCCAAAGGATAAAGACTTTTCATCTTCCTTGATGAAGATAAGATTTTCTCCATTCCCACCGGCTGAATTAAATCGGGGTACTACCGTATCGTCTGCGTCATCTTCCGTTGTCTGATAGATGATAGTCATAGGCTCGGTTTCTTCCGTTTCAGTAAAGGGCAGAGGTTCGCCCTTAGAGAGTAGGGCGGCAATGGAAAGCATTAACTTGCTTTTTCCATCGCCCGGATCGCCCTGCAACAGCGTAACCTTGCCGAACGGAATATACGGATACCACAGCCATTTCACTTCTTTCGGTTCGATTTCACTTGCCTTGATAACTTCAAGAGGTACATTTACATTCATTTCATTTTCCGTCTGCTTCATTGTTCTTCGTTCTCCTTTTCGATAAATACTTCGGGCAAAGCACTACGATACAGCGGAAACTCTGCTTGCAGTCATTACTGCACTTTCTGCAAAGTTCGTTGTAGGTAATGCGATTTCTTTCATTCAGAAACAACGCCCACTCTTGTTTCCGTTTCTTGCTCATTCTCGGCATATCAATCCTCCTTTCCGCCTGAAAACAAAAAAACCACAGGGAAGATACTTACTGCCTTGTTTCTGTCATTTTTCGGGGCGAAAATCGGGCAAAATTGCCTTTCTAAGCCTTTCAAAAAATCACACAAGGTATTCGTACTAACCTGTGGTTATGTATGAAATTGTGGGGTTTTGGGTAACAGAAAACACCGTATTTCTACGATGTTTTCTGTCACATATATTCTATTTAAGATACTGACAAACTGGGATTGTCTAAAATAGTAAAGCCGTACCGCTTACTATTTTTTCTTTTACTGCTGAAACAGTATCTTTGATTGAATGCGTCATTAACTTGTTTCATTAAATCATATATATCCATTTGTACCACCATTTATAAAACTTTCTTTATTTTATCAACTTGTTCTTCTACTTCTTCCGGATAGTTTTTAACCATATCATCACTTCCTTAATTTTTCATCTTTGCGAGTTCTTATATAAATCTCTTTTCTACCTTTTTCTATAAAATCAGGTCTATTATTTTTAATACCATATACAATAGTTTCTATTGGATAATATTGTTCTACAACATCTTGATATTCCTTTGCTTTTGAAATATCAATATTTCCGTATAATCTTAATATATCTTCTCCAAAAGACACGCCAATTTCTTCTTCACTATCTTCTAGCAAATATATGAAATCACAGTATTCATCTATAATTCCAGAATCTCCAAAATCTATTACACCACATAATCTATTTTCATCATCAAGTAATAAATGATTACAACTAAAATCATTATGGCATAAGCATTTTTTACCATCAAATATAGTTGTACTATTTAATCTTTGCATAAATTCTTCTACATATTGTTTTTCAATATCAGTAAGACTATCATATATTGTTTCTTTAAGTAATTGATATTCTTCTAAAACATTTTGTTTATTGTCTATCGTATACAAACTTATTTCACTATAATCTAAATCGTGCATTTGTCTTAAAAACATAGCAATATCTTGCTTTAATAATTCTTGCTTTTCTTTTGATAAGGCAAAATATATTTCTGGTGTTAAAAAAGTTCCTTTAATTTCTTTATATCCTAAAATAGATAATTCTTCACTTATATATGAATATTCTATATTTGGTATTTTAATATTTGTATTTAATTTTTTGTTTAGAAAATCATATATTGCTTTTTCTTTTTCATACCCTTTTTTCTTATTAGCACTAAATTTGATTTTGAAAACATATTCATTATTTACAATGTATGCTTTGCTGTCATAACCCTCACCAATCAACTTTATACTATCAACAACTATATTGCATTTTTCTTCTATTATCTTTTTTATATCCATTAGTTTTTCTCCTTAAAATCATACACATAAATAATTTCATCATCTACTTTATTTATTCCTCCTGCTTTTTCATAACATTTACAAGCAGAAATATTGCTTCTATTCGTTATTAAATACATTTTATAACAATCAATAGTTTTAGCATAATCACGAGCAAATGATATTAAACCCGTTCCATAACCTTTGCCTTGATAATCAGGCATAACATCAATAGCGTCAAGATAGAATACTTTTCTTCCATCTGGTTTCAAAAGAATATATCCAAAAGCAAAACCTACTATCTTATTATTTATCTTTGCAATAAATCCAAAATCATTTTTATTATCTATAAATTTTTTTAAAACATCTACATTATATTTTGTATTTTCATCATCAACAAAATCTAACATAAGTCCCAAATCTTGTTCTTCTAATAATTTATATTCCATCTATCTCAACTCCATCTACAATTTTATTTTCTAATTTTATTAGTATCTACACAATCATTAATTAAACTAATTGCTTCTTGTGCAAATTTCTTTAATCTTGTATTATCATAACTATTATTTGTATCACTTAAATAATCTTCCATAGCATTTTTAATAACATCATTATAATTTGAGTTCATATTTTCTAATGCCCATTTACCACCATCATATTTTGATAAAGTTAAATCATCCCTGATTAG
>JAGBBI010000162.1 GCA_017938565.1 Clostridia bacterium | reverse complement strand
GTCGATAAGGGAATGTCGGTAAAACTTTCGGATAGGTATGTGAAAAGTATCGACCAAGTACTGGATACGACTACGAACACAATAGTAATTGATACGCAAGCCGAGCCATTTGGCTCGGACCTTGGAAATATCAACTATTCGCCTTTTGGCGAGTTTGATTATAGTGCCGAGACAAAAAGGTTTGTGTCGCACGATGGTAAGGCGATTGCCTTTTTGGTTGATGGCAGGCTTGACTATTATATTTTAGAGTATGGGTATCTGAAAAAACTAGACGCAAGCGTGTTTGACAATGAGAATTTTGAGGACCTTAAAATTTTCTATGATATTATTATTTCAAGATATTATAACGAGGCTGAGGACAAACACTACACAAAGTATTATTATCTAAAAGATGGCAGGTTTGTCGAAGGCTCGATTACAATTCCGTGGGGTTCGAGCGAAAGTGAAGTTTGGAGAGACCTTGACCTTAATATTTGCAACGCCGAGAACTCATACATTATTGGTTTCATTACATCAACGGATACTTTTATGGGGTATTTGGTTCGTGATGACGATGCGGGGACGATGACGGGGACGCTTTTCTATACGATTGGAAAGCCTTTAGATATATTTCGTGTTACGGGAGGTTCACGAATTGAGGACGCCTATGGGGCGGGCTTTTGCAAAGACGATGAATCATTAGGGGTGTATGTCTTGCGAAGTACGGGGACGACCTTTTTCACAAAAAGCGGTGCAAAAGATTTATTTAATAAATATGGTTGCGATGTGCAAGCATATAATGGGTTTTTCTATGGGGTCTATAATGAAAAGATATTGTCGACAAGTTGCAGGGTTTTGATGTTTTGCGACTCGTTGAATTATAGTTCAAGTCTTTTGCACTATACCCATACCGATAAAATTTATTGGTCGGAAGATGGAAGGTATTTGATTGCTCAAGATAGTGATGGTGTCAATTTCAGATATTACACCTTCGCCAAAACTTCGGTTGTGTTTGATAATATTATTTCAAACGATGTACTTCCGGTAGACTCGATTGCGGATATTGTTGGGCTTTCAAACTTGACTTTAGTTTTCAGAAAAAATGGTGAAAAGACAATTTCTTTTCCAGTGATTGAAAATTATGTGTCGGTTTCGCCAATGACGGTTGGAAATAAAGTTCAGGTCAGTTATACAACCCTAGACCTTGTTGGAGAAAATGGCGAAATCAATATGCAAGCAAGTTGTAAAATTGTGGTTTAGAGAGCAGACTTTAGCAAAAATTAGTGTTTTTTAAAAAACTTATTTAAAGGAGGGCAAAATGAAATTCAATGCAAAAGCCAGAAGGCTGGGGTTTGGCGAGAATATGCGTGGAATGGTGAACTCGTCGGGGAATATTATTCTTTCATATAAAGGACGAGATGGCGTTAGCAAATTAAAAAAGATAACAAGAACGGCGGGCGGATTTACGGCAGAAATCGTTGGAGAGATTGGTGCGACTTTTGCTCAACCGTTGTTTGACGGTGTGGTTGTAAGGGTTCAGGGTGCGACTACGCTTGGAATAACAAATTCAGATTATTAAAGAGAGGTTATAAACTATGGCAACAGCAATTAAAAGTAAACTTACCGATGATGAAAAGAAAAAAGTTAAAAAACTTGCAAATCTTGAAAAATCTTTAGGGCTGGGGGT
>JAGBBI010000161.1 GCA_017938565.1 Clostridia bacterium | reverse complement strand
GCAAGCAATGGGGAACCGTTGAAATATATGTATAAAGACCAACTCCACGACCTCTTAGTTGACCGCTTTCAAAATATGTTTTTAGATACGAATGAAAGAGATTTGTTTATGAAACAAGTCATTGAAGATTGGCTAAATGGTGGAATAGGATTATTTGGCAATCTTACCAAAAATTATCTATCCGAAAATACAATTGATGAAAGGGCAAATGAGGCTAATCCTAACCCAACAGATGCTCAAAAAGAGGCGGGTAACTATAAAATGGGGCATTTAAGAATACAAGGTATGCCTATTTCAATAGAAAATCCTAAAGGTAGTTATCGTACATATAAAAAAGAAGGGGGTAAAATAGGAAAACAACTTATGAAAAACCATTATGGCTATTTTACCAATACCACCGGTAACGGAAAAGATGGTGACGCTGTTGATGTTTTTGTTGGGCCGTCTGCTGAAGACTGTAGTTATGTTTATGTTGTGGACCAAAACAACAAAGAAGGTGGTTTTGATGAAAGCAAAGTAATGTTAGGATTTAATTCAACAGAACACGCCAAAAAGTCTTATATGTCTAATTATTGTGCCGGATGGACAGGCTTTAGAAACATTACAAAAGTTCCGATTGATGTTTTTAAAAAATGGCTTTACAGAAAACACAAACAAAGAAAACCATTTAGTGACTATACGACAATTAAAAAGAAAAGAATCACTGAATCTTTCCTTAATGAGGAAGAATATAACCAAATTGTTAAAATTGCACGAATGGAAAGTGAACATTGTGCATTAGAAGTGGTGGAAGAACTTCAGAACATTGGTGTGGAGGCTTTTAAACAAGGTAACATAGTTATGGCTTGCATTGAACAAGACAGAAACAACCCTCATTATGTAGACGATGTGATACGTAAGTGCAAAGAAATTGCTCGCGATTATATTGAAACACATAACGAAGTAGAACCAATGTATGCTCTAAGAGAGTGTTACTTAAATGAAGAGGAATATAACCAAATTTGCCAAATTGCCGACGTCGGAAGTGCCGAGTTAGCAGAAGAAATTGCTGACGCAATTAACGAAACGGGGGTTTATGCTTACAATAAGAGTTCGATTGTATACGTCGTTGTTGAACAAGACCCCAATGACCCTCGTTACGTAGATGACGTTATCAATAAGTGCAAAGCAATGGCTTACTCTTATTTTATTGAAAAAGGTAATCGAGAACGAATGTTTATGTTAAGGGAATCTTTAGAAAAAGAAGATGTTAGGCAAATTGGTTCATTAACCCTCATTTCCCACACAAATGGTTTCGATTGGGAGGTTTACGATGAAGATGGGGAATACCAAGGTATGTTTTGTGGAGATATTCATACTGCAACAGAATACGATATTTGGGATGGAATTTAATAAAAAAAACGGAGGAAATTTCCTCCGTTTTTCTTTTTATAGCGTTATTGTTTGTGTCAATTTAAAATTATCCTGTGATATTTGTTCTCCTATTATCATAGAAACCCTGGCCAGTAAGGTATTATAATCCTGAGCACCGACACCTCTTAGGTCTCTTGGCGAAGACGGCATTTTGCTCATATTTGCCGAGTAACAATAGTAAATATTTAAAACAGTAGCACCATTATTTTTTGTTTTTCTTGCAGACTGAATGTATGAATTTAACTGGTTATACTCAGCCCTAAATCCCCAAACTTTATATTGCGCATCATTTGGCTGCTCTATTATACAGAAAATAGACGGTTGAACAGTTCTGTTAGCATATTCTTCATCATCAGTATCTTCTGTTGTATCTGTACTCCTCTTTTCATTTGCCTCAGAAATATTCCATCCATCTTGATTTAAATAATCAGCAAATTCTTGAAAATCAGAACCGTGTGCATTTATAGGATATTTTAATAACACTGTATTAATATACATATGTATCATTTCGTGTAACAATGTTCCTATAAGGTCTTTTTCACTGCGCGAGAAATTAGGGTTTAGATAAATTGTTCCGGGGCCAAATATCTTTGCTTTTCTAGTTATTGCATTGAATGTTCCATCAGGATAATAAAAACCCCAATTACCCTCAGGGCAATCTAAACTAAAATTTGGTGTTTTTAATCTATTGTGAAAGTATTTTGCATTATAAGTTGCAAATGCTTGTTTCATCCAAGGTAAAGTGGGTTTCATAAAATAAATTTTTCTTTATATAAATATTCTTAAATTAAAAAAGCGGCATAAGCCGCTAAAACCTTTCGAGATAAACGGCGCTCTGTCTCATTAAATAATGCGCTCAACTTCACAGGTGGTTTATAATAACTATTATAATGTTTTGAAAAATAATATATTTTTTGTATATTCAATGAAAGTTTATATATAATGGCTAATTTTACTTTTAGTAAAGAACAAGAAGATATTTTTTCATTTTGTAAAAACGGAATACAAAATCTTATAGTACAGGCGGTTGCTGGTGCTGGAAAAACTACTACTTTAGTAGAGTGCGCCAACCAAATAGAGGATGATAAAAAGATATTATTATTGGCCCACAATCGTTCTACAAGGGATACATTG
>JAGBBI010000160.1 GCA_017938565.1 Clostridia bacterium | reverse complement strand
CCGTTGTCCACACCGGCGACTTCAAAATTGACTCCACCCCCATCGACGGCGAAGTTATCGATCTGGCACGCTTCGGCGAACTGGGAAAAGAGGGTGTGCTGTGCCTGTGTGCCGACTCCACCAATGTGGAACGCCCCGGCTACACCCTGAGCGAGCGGGCCGTGGGAAAGGCCCTCAGCCGCCAGTTCCAGGGCTGTGAAGAGCGCATCATCGTCACTACTTTCGCCTCCAATGTCCACCGCATCCAGCAGGTATTGGACGCCGCCGCCGCCCATGGCCGCAAAGTGGCCGTCACCGGCCGCAGCATGGAAAACATCCTGCGGGTATCAACAGAACTGGGTGTCATGAAGGTACCCAAGAATACCATCACAGACCTGAACAAACTGAAAGGGTTGAGTCTGAAATAGATGAAGCCTACGAAAATCGTCGTAAAGGAAATGCAAACTTCATAGCTTCTGTTGAAAGATATAACGATATTTTAGCAGGGCTTTCACCTGAGGCACGTACTCCATTACTTGAATATGGCTTAGATTTAGTAAGTATTCTTGATGATAAACTTGGTGCTGAGATAGGTGAAAAAGACGAACTTAGAGACAAAGGTTTAAGGGCAATTAAAAGATTTGGGGATCTTTATAAAGAATCTCAAAGATTTAATGAATCATTACGCCTTGAAAAAGGAAAGGCACCTGTTAAGTCTTTTGAAGAAATGGTAAATGCTGATTCAAGGCTTACACCAATAGACAGAAAAGCAATTGAAATGTTGGCAAGTCAAGGCAGACAAATGGTTGAAGAACTGAGGTCTAAGGGTGCTGAAAACCCAGAAGAGCAAGTTGCTCAGCAATTGTTACCACCAAAGTATAAAAAATCAACTGCTGCAAGAAGAATGCTTAATATTGTTTTAGGAATTGACGAGGTTCAAAAGAAGCCTTATTCAAAGCCTACTATTGACGTTATCGATAAAAAACCTGAACCACGAAAGGCTCCAACTTTTGAGTATGTAGCACCAGAAGAATCAGAAGATGCAATAATTTTAACTGGAAGTGGTTCATATAATGATTTCGAAAGTGGTTCGTTGCGTTTTGAACTTGATAACCCAGAGGAAAGAGCACAGTCGTTGCTAGAACAAGCACAAGCAACACTTAATGAATTAGAACAAAAACTTGAAGAAATGCGTAGTTTGGGTGCAAGTCAACAAAATATTACAATCATTCAACATAACGTATTGGCAATTCAAGTTGTACAAGATGGTTTGCAAAAGGTTAATGATACAACTTCTCTTGAAGATATTGCTCAATTAGAAAGGAATTTAGCAGACGCAACAATGCAAGCGAATGAAACGGTAATTAATGCTCTTGGTGAGTATGACAAAAGGTATGTTAAGGTAAAAAATGAAATACAGGCATTAAAAAATGACTTAGAAAAGAATGCTAAAATATTAGGATCTTATGGTGTTGATTCTTCGGTAAAACTTTCTACAGTTGCAATGTTTGAAAGAGCAGTTAAAGATTTGGAAAAGAATAAGTCGGTTGAAGGGTTGGTAAGACTTGAGGAATATATTGGGAAATTCCAATCTCAACTTCAAAAGACAATCAACTCAAATAGATCAAGCAATGCTGTATCAAGAGCTGGAGATGCTGGCGTGAAAGATAATGCGGCAAGATGTTTGCTTGAAGGCTCGATTGAACAGTTTACTTTTTACAAGCAGGTTGAAGGACTTGTCTCTCACGAGTCGAAGGTGGGTAATGCATTGCTTGACACAGTAGTTATCAAGGGAAGTGAATCTATTCTAAGTAGGACTGAAAGTTATACTGTAAGTAGAGATGGCCAAAAGATCGTTTATCAAGTTCCAGAGATTGATATGAAACACGAGCAAACAAGACATTCTGATAGCGACGCTGTAAATCTTGAATACTTGGGTGAGGCAATCGTTAACGCTTCCTCTTATATCGCACGTGATCGTGAAAGACGTGAAGAGTTTAAAGCGAAAAAGGGTGTTGAGACTGTTTCCGAAGAAGAAAAACAAGGACAAATTAAACTTAGAAATTACATTATAAAAACATTTAACGGTCAAGTATTAAATGGAACCGGCAAAAAGATTTCTTTAACTTTTGAAGGCAAAAAACCTATTGTAACGGTTGAGGGTGGTGAACTTACCTACGGCGAACTTAGAAAACTTGATAAAATTATTGAAAGTCAAATGTTTACCGAAAGTGGCAAACGAAAGGGCATTGATGAATTCCCACCACAAGAGTTTTAAATGTAGAGAGGCAAAATCAAATAATATCGGGGGAAATAATTTTTAGGAGAAATAAATTATATGTATAGATTCGACCAAATAGAGTCGCTTGCAATTATGAAAAATGTTTGCTTGTACATTAGAATCTATAATGAAATCGAAAAGCAGTCGGACGATATTTTAGAATTAGATGTCCGTGATTATATTCGAGAAAAGTATAATAAGGATATTCCACTCTTTGATTTGGCAGAGTTTAGAAGACTTGCCAAGTCGTTTACCAAAGAGGGGAATATCCCTTCTCTTTTACAGCTCGATGAGATAATTGCGGTCTACATCAAAAATATTGACAAAAAAGCCAAAGAGCTTTACAAAACGGCTATTGACCTTGAAAACGATTATGTTTCAAATAAGCATATGACAAAAGATGGTTTTATGTATTCATCAAAAGAATTGGCAGTACTGGAAAGACCGGTGTCAAAGCAATTAAAGTCAAACGTTTTTGCACTTTTTTTTGGAGCATTGCTTATTGGTCTTGCGATGATTGCAATAGCTTATCCAATTTTGTCTAAGTTCGACATTGATTTGACAAGTGTGTTAATTAAAAATAAGACGGTTGCTTTGTATTTACCTATTTTTACTGGCTCAATGTTTTTGGGGTTAGTGATTTTATGGCTCGCACTCAAAAAAAATATCTTTCGTGCACTGAATGTATATGTTTTGATAAATTCTAAAATTGGTAAAATTGAAAGACTTGAAAGAAAAATAGATTCAACAAAGAAAGAATTTGATGGTTTTATTAAATCGATTAAACTTGTAAAGTTTGTCGATGGACGACTTCAAGGTGTTGATAAATTGAACTACTTTTTAAGGATTGATAATCAATTCGTAGCAGATGAGGAAACCAATGTGGAAGAGGTCGCTCCAGAGAGAAAAGGCAAAAAAGAAATATCTAATAATGAAGTTAAAATAAAAAACAGTAAAGAAATTGAAGTTGAGGGTTGGGCAAATTCGCAATTTTCAGGTATAGAAAAGAAGAATTGCAACCTTGACTTAATCGCACGAATTGGGCTTATTACGGATTCAATTAAAGCAAATGGAGAAACTGACTCAAAAGAATTTGGTGAGGTTATAAATATCTATTGTAATGAGCTTTCAAGCGAATCAAGAGAAACTTCAATTGTAAAACAGACCAGCCAGTTAAAGATGTATGAATTTTATCTTTCTATGGTAGAAAAGCTTGAGCCATATGAAAAACTTTGCAAAGATAAATTTGGATTAGATTTTGACGGGGAAAAGTACTCTTATCGTGTTGCAAGTGAAGAAGAAAAAAATGCTATTTCTGGGTATTTATTCTCAATTATTGAAAATCAATTTTCTTCGTCATATTACGCAGATAAGTTTAAAGATAAAGTGTATACTAAGTATAATGACCTAAAAATCGACTTTGCGAACGTTAATAAAAGGTCGGAATTGTACAAGCTTTACATCGGCTTCATTAAGGATTTCAAAAAGAGAATTGAAGATTATTTAAGATAAATTAAACAACAATTTATCTTTAAAAGGAGAAACGATTATTATGGATAGTCTTGCAAGACTCGGGAGTGATTTTAGACCTATTAAACTTGCTAAGGTTGACGAAATGAAAATCTCTGCCATTATCAAAGCGACAAAGGAATTTATAGTTGAAAAGTTGACTGGATTAGTTGAAAAAGATAAACTTCCAAAAGCAAATGCCGATTACCTAAAAAAGATGTATTTTGACGAAGTATACAATTGCAAAATGGACATTAAACATGCGTTTATTGTTTCAAACGGATTGATTTATCCGCTTCTTAAGGCAATTGGGAATTGTGTGTTGCGAGCGATTTTTGCAAATGATAAAAAACTAATGTTGGTTGAAGCATTGGCTGTCTTTGAAGAGAACATTAATATTATTTTTCAAGGTGGAGAAGTTGAAAGAGATTTTATTGATATTATGAATCAATCTGGAAATGAAAAATTTGAAAAGAATTTTGTTTTCCGAAATAGCGTTTCAAACAGTGCTCTTGCTAAGGATCTTGAGAATAGTGGATTTGATGAATCTTCAAGAATAGCAGAAAAATCTTCAAATAATTAATGTAAAGGACTTTTGTTTATTCAGGTATCATAAAGACTGAATGCAACGGAAGTCTTTTCTTTTTATAGACAAACATTAAATTTAGTGATATAATTTATATTTGTAAGGGAAACGAGTATATCTATGAATATTTATGATTATAAAATTATTGCAGATGAATTTAATAAGAAGTTTGAGATAGTTAAGAATAAGTTTGTTGGTCTTGATGTGGAGTTGTTAAAGTTGGACGAATTACAGCAAGATCCTGCTTTTTGGGAAGATTTTACAGAAGCGACAAAGATTAGTAAAAGAAAAAAAGTAATTGAAAAGAAATTAGATAATCTTAAAAAGACTGAGCTTGCTATTGCTGATTTTATAACGATAATCGAATTGTCTGGTGAAGATGTTGTTGAAGATTTTAGCGAGATTGATGAATATAAGGCAAACGCCGAAAAAATGTTGTCTACACTGTGGATAGAAACACTTTTAAACAAAGAATATGATGATGGTCCGGCAATTCTAACATTTCACTCTGGTGCCGGCGGTGAAGAAGCTCAAGACTGGGCGGAAATGATTGCAAGAATGTATACAAGGTATGCAGAGAAGCGTGGTTGGAGTGTTCAAGTTTTGGACTATCAAGCCGGCGATGGTGCTGGAATTAAAAGTGAAACAATTTTGGTTGAGGGTGATTTTGCCTATGGTTATTTAAGAACCGAGCAGGGCGTTCACAGACTTGTAAGGCTTTCGCCATATGATGCGAATAACAGAAGACACACTTCGTTTGCCTCGCTTGAAGTTTCGCCATTTGTTGACGATACACCAAATATAGATATTAATCCAAGTGATTTGAAAATTGATACATACAGAAGCAGTGGTGCGGGTGGTCAACACGTAAATAAAACCGAAAGTGCAATAAGAATTACACATATTCCAAGCGGTATTGTTGTGCAATGCCAAAATGAAAGAAGTCAAATTCAAAACCGAGAAATGGCAATGAAGATGCTATACTCAAAGTTACTTGAAAAAGATTTGGCAGAAAAAGAGCGTCAGCGACAATTAAAACTTGGAGAGAATAAAAAAATTGAATGGGGCAGTCAGATTAGGTCGTATATTTTACACCCATATAACCTTGTAAAAGACCACAGAACGAATTATGAAACTTCTAATTCGGGTGCGGTATTAGATGGCGAAATACAGGAATTTATTAACGAATTTTTAAAGGTAGAGCAATAATGAAAAAAGAAAAAGATGTTTTGATTTTGGGAATTGAAAGTTCTTGCGATGATACATCAGTTGCTGTTGTTAAAAATGGCAGAGAAGTGCTTTCAAATGTTATCTCATCGCAAATTGATATTCACAAGTTATATGGTGGAGTTGTTCCTGAAATTGCTTCAAGGAATCACACAAAGAACATAAAATATTGTTTTGATACCGCATTAAAAGAGGCCGAAGTTACAATGGAAGATATTGATGCTATTGCTGTAACGTATGGTGCGGGACTTTTGGGGGCATTAATTGTTGGGGTATCATTTGCAAAAGCGTTAAGTTATTCAAGCGGAAAACCTCTTTATGCAGTAAATCATATTGAAGGACATATAAGCGCAAATTTTATCGCCCATAAAGATTTAGAACCTCCTTTTATGTGCTTAGTTGTAAGTGGTGGACATACCGCTCTTTTCGAAATGACTTCACATACTGACAAAAAACTTATTGCAACAACTACTGATGACGCCATTGGAGAGGCTTTTGATAAGGTCGCAAGAGAGTGTGGTTTAGAGTATCCAGGGGGCCCAAATGTTCAGCGAATGGCAGAGCAAGGAACACCAAATATTAAATTTGTGAAAAATGATTATGCAAATCTTCAAGGCTTTTCGTATAGCGGGTTAAAGACAGCCGTTATAAATTATATTCATAACAAGAAACAAAAAAATGAAGAAATCTCGGTTCCAGATATTTGTGCATCATTTCAAGAACAGGCGACCGAGCAACTTGCGGTAAAATGTGAAGAAGAATTAAAAAGAACAGGCTATAAAAAACTTATATTAGCAGGTGGTGTGTCTGCGAATTTGGCACTCAGGAAAAAACTTGAAGAAAGACTTGAACCTTTGGGTGTTAAAGTATATTATCCGCCACTTAAACTTTGTACAGACAACGCAGCAATGATTGCAAGTCAGGGCTATTATAATTATATTGAAGGGAAAGACCCAGCAGGGCTTGACCTTTCGCCAAAGTCTACAATTAGTTTATAGAGATTTAAAGACTATCTAAATAGAAATGAAATCAAAGGGAATAAGCATATATGAACAGATTTGTTTATTTAGACAATAATGCAACGACTAAGATATCAATAAATGTGAGAGAAAAATTACAACCATATTTAGACCTGCAATTCGGAAATCCAAGTTCAATTTATGGACACGGCGTTAAAGTGAAAAGAGCCGTTGAAGGAGCAAGGCAAAATTGTGCAGGTTTAATTGGGTGTGATGCAGAGAACATTATTTTTACAAGTGGTGGAAGTGAGTCAAATTGCTCGGCAATTAATTCGGCAGTCAATCAATACCCAAATAAAAATAAGATTGT
>JAGBBI010000159.1 GCA_017938565.1 Clostridia bacterium | reverse complement strand
TTCAATTCTTTATCTTGGTTTGCCTTTTGTAATGAATCATTAAGATGAGCAAATTCTTTACCGTCTTCCTCTATTATTGTAGAAAGTTCATCACGCCTAGCCTTTAAAGTCGAAATCTTTTCTTGCAACAATTTTGTTTCGCCAGCCTGTTTTTCTAAGCCAACTGTAAGATTTAAAAGTTCATCCCTAAGTGCCGAGATTGTATCATCTGTCGCATCAATTTGCCTTGCAGTTACATTATATTCGTCAACAGTTTCATCAAACTCTTTTGTCTTTAATTCAATCTCTTCATTAATTCCATTTAAGCGATTATTTATCGCTTCTTTTTGAGAACTTGACGAATCGTATTGATAAATGTAGTTATTCACCTCTAAAAACTTTAATCTTTCACGCAAATCTAAATACTTCTTTGCAGTTTCGGCCTGCGAAGCCAAAGGTCCTAATTGAATTTCAAGTTCGTGTAGAATATCGTTAATTCTTATTAAATTCTCTTGCGTATTATTTAGTTTTTTTAAAGATTCTTGTTTTCGATTTTTTAGTTTTGAAATGCCCGCAGCCTCTTCAAAAACAGCACGACGATCTTCTGGTTTTGCACTTAACAACTCATCAATTCTTCCCTGTCCGATAATAGAGTAGCTTTCTCTGCCCATTCCGCTGTCACGCAATAATTCCTGCACATCTTTAAGTCTACAAGGAGTTTTATTTATTGCATACCCACTTTCACCAGAACGATAAAGCTTTCTGCTTAAAACAACTTCATCATAGTCAACATTAAATATTTTCTCGGTATTATCAAAATATAGAGCAACTTCAGCAAAACTTTGAGGTTTTCTTTTCTCTGTTCCATTAAAAATAACATCTTGCATACTTGAGCCGCGAAGAGCCTTTGCACTTTGTTCACCAAGAACCCATCTAATAGAGTCTGCTACATTACTCTTTCCGCACCCATTAGGCCCAACAATTCCTGTTACTCCTGATTCAAATTGAACTTGCACTTTGTCTGCAAATGACTTAAATCCATAGATTTCCATTTTTTTAAATTTCATAAAATCTTCCTAAACCTTTGTAAGTTTCTTTAACGCTTCTGAGGCTGCCAATTTCTCAGCTTGTCTCTTCGACCCTCCAACACCTTTACCCATAGCAACACCGTTTATCACGACTGTTGCAGTAAATATAGGATTATGGTCGCTTCCAGTTTTATTGGTGGTATACTTAATTGATTCATTTTTTAACATCTCTTGTAAATATGATTTCGAATCTTCTAAAACTTCCAATTTTTCCATCTCAACTATAAGAGGAAAAAATTTCTTTTTAACAAAACTCTTTGCCTCGTCAAACCCGCCGTCTATATAAATTGCGCCAATTATTGCTTCCATTAAATCGGCCTTCATATTATCAGTTATGTTTGCCCTATTGCTTGAACCAGAATATCGTAGATAATTAATCAAACCTAAATTTTCAATCAACAACGCAAGTGGACGCATAGAAACAATCTTTGAACGCAATTTAGACAATTGTCCCTCATTGTAATCCATATCAAAGTAAATTCTTTCACTTATAATTGTGCTTAAGACTGTATCCCCCAAAAACTCTAACCTTTCATTACTTGTCGTATGATTAATATTTGCATAACTGGAATGAGTAAATGCAGTTACTAATAATTCCTTTTTCGTAAATTTATATTCAATTATTTTCTCTATATTTGTTAAATCAGTTCCTTTCATTAATCTCCAACCTTGTCTTGTATAGAATTTAATTCCTTCTCTAGAGTTTCAACAAAACCTGCCTTATATATTTCCCTGCATAACGACATTGAGCCTAAAATAGACTTTCGGTCGGATGATCCATGAGACTTAATAACCACTTTTTTGCAACCTAAGAATGGTGAACCTCCAATAGAATTATAATCTAATTCTTTCATTAATCCTTTCAACGCTTTCTTCATAAATAAATAGCCAATCTTTGCACGAAGACCGCCACCCTTAATTTCCCGTTTTAAAGTCTTTAATATAAACAGTCCTGTTCCTTCTGTAGATTTTAAAGCAACATTCCCAGCAAATCCATCAGTTACAACTACATCATAGTCGCCACTCATCATATCTCTTGCTTCCATATTGCCAACAAAGTTAATAGACTTCATTTCTTTAAGCATTACAAATGCTTCATGGCATAACTCATTACCCTTCTTATCCTCAACTCCAACATTAAGTAATGCAACTCTTGGATTTTCAACCCCAAACATCTGCTTCATATAAATTGATCCCATAAGAGCAAATTGACACAAAAACTCTGGTTTACTGTCCATATTAGCACCGCAGTCAATTAAAAGGGTTTTCCCACCTTTTAAATTTGGTAGCGGTGGTGCAAGCGCTGGTCTTTTTATCCCATTCAATCTGCCAAGTTTTAATAACGCTCCGGTCAATACAGCACCAGTCGAACCAGCCGATACAAATCCCGCAATAGGTTCCTCTGGATGCTCGTTTATATAATCTAGAGCAACAACTAGTGAGCTATCTTTCTTTTGGCGTATTGCCATTGTTGGTGATTCATTGTTTGAAATAACATCAGTAGCATTTACGATTGCAATAGAATCCCCTTTATAGCCAGCCTCATTAAGTATACTTTTAATTACATCTTCATTACCAACTATAACAACCGAAACATCATCAAAAGTATTTACTACATCTATTGCTCCAAGCACTATCTCCTTAGGTGCGTTATCGCCTCCGAACCCATCAAGAACTATTTTTATTTTTTCCATAAATTTCACATTCTCCTAGCAATACAATTTAAATAATAGATATTTATAGAATATATTATACAATAAATATAAATTATTCGCAAATAAATAAAATAGTAATTTTAAAAATATAAAAGCACCTAAGACACACTCTTAGATGCTTTTATTTACAAACGTTTGTTGGATTACCTTTTCTTGTAATCAGATATAAAAAGAAGGAACTACTTATTCTTCTTGTCTGAAGAAACTTCTACTTTTTTCTGTCCATCATAATATCCGCACTTAGCACATACGCTATGAGCAACCTTTGATTGATGGCATTGTGGGCAATCTACAACTGTTGGGGCATTTGCCTTCCAGTTTGCAATTCTTGATCTTCCTTTAGATTTAGATATCTTACTCTTTGGAACTGCCATTGTCTTTCCTCCTACTTCAAATTCTTTTAAAAAGCATATGCTATTATATTACACATATTAAAATTTGTCAATTGGAAAATCAAAAATAATTAAAATAATATATTTTATCAATTCCAATCAACTGCTGTTTATTTAATCTTTAAATACTTACTTCACTAATTGTTCTGTTTGTTTTGCGATAACCAATTCTTCATTCGTTGGTATAATACAAACTTTAACTTTTGAATCCTCGGCTGAGATAATAAAATTATCACCTCTTGGAGCATTATAATTCTTTTCGTTGTCAAGTTTAACACCAAAGAACTCCATATCTTTTAAAATCAACTCGCGAAGCTCTGGCGTATATTCCCCAATGCCTGCCGTAAATACTATTGCATCAACCCCATTCATACTTGCTGTATATGAACCAATATACTTTTTAACTCTGTAAGCATACATCTTTAAAGCAAGTTGAACAGAATCATTGTTAATGTTTGCAGGGTCGGTCAACTCTCTCATATCAGACACGCCGTTATTAATTGCATAAATTCCGCTTTCTTTGTTAAACTTTCTAATTACTTCACTTACTGTTGGATGTG
>JAGBBI010000158.1 GCA_017938565.1 Clostridia bacterium | reverse complement strand
TAATCACAGCAGCTGCAATGTTGAATTCAGAAAACGCTAAAGATGTAAACGTTTCATATGCAAGTGGATTAACAGGAATCGATAAATATTTTGATAACTATTTCACAGGATTTTGGTCAAAGGGTGTTAATTACGATGAAGAAGTAACATCACTTAACTTTATTCAAAGTGTATCAAAAGAACGCACCAATTGGGCTCAGAATGTAGGAAGCCCATATTCGTTAAGAGTTGAATCTTACATAAGTCTTCGTAATGAAGTCGTTTCTGATATTAACGGATTAAAATTTAAAGAGGGTGAAAAGTTAACAAACCATATTACAATCAACAATAATGACGCAAACACTGCGACAAAAACGGATGATGGTACTTACACAGTATCTAAGCTTGGCGGAAAAGGTCATATATTAATACGAACCCTAGGTATGATATTTGAAGACAAAATAATCGGAGACAAGGAAACTGATGAAAAATTAGCAAGAACTATGATAATTAGCAGCATTGTATTTGTAGCTCTTATGGTTATTACCGTCGTATTAACGATCGTCTCGCTAGGTTCTGCAGCTCCAACATTAACCCTACCAGCGAGTGGGATGATCGCCACAATAAAGGCGATTAACAAATTTGTACGCTCACTTATAGTATTTTTAACTAAAACTATTATATCGCACATTACAAAAATGCTAATATTTATAATACTTGAGTCTGCTATAGTTGGAATAATTGCCTTCCATATAACAAGTTCAATTTTGTCAAGTACCATTAACGAAAGCATAACTGCAGGTGCACCATTATTAACAAAAATGATTCGTGTACGAAGCATGACAGAATTAGACTTCTACTCCGACTAACCCCACCAGCCCCGCTGGTGGGTCCCCTGAAAGGGGCGACCAATCATAAATAGTGCTGGTAATGGTTTTTATTTCAACTCACAGTAATTGTTATCAAAGTTAACGCATTAAAAAGTCATTATATTTTATTAATCGAAATCTAAAAACTTAGGACTTAAAAATCAACCGCAATAAATCAATATTGCAAGCATATTTTATGTACGGAAACGGCATCCACGGATGTCCTGCCTATATAAAAATCATTCCTATTGCTTAGGAAACTCAAACTTTTGTCGTTCTCCTTTTGTTTTACTCGCTTAGAATGAGCAAAACACATAACACGTGCAAAGGAAAAAACGACACCAACTCGAAATTCTGTTCACTCGAGCACTGTGAACGGAGTAAACATCGGCGACAACTAATACCTATCCGTCAACTAATCTAATTTCAAATAGATTATGTTGTTCCAATTACTACAACCTCCGACCATTCTACAAGGTTTGGTCGAAAGGCGGAACAAAAATCTTTTCGCCCATTTGAAATTGGATTTAAAACTAAAAACTAACCCACCGGCGACAAGAAATAACTGTTACAACACACCTTATAAAGGTAAAAGCAAAGGGTAATTCCCCGCACGTAGAATTCCACCCTTTGCTTACAACCTAAGGTTTATAACCCATATTTATCAGTAAACACTTTACTTATTTACAAAAATATATTGTCAGAACAAAATTCTTTCAATATTCATTTTTATTGCTTGTTAAACGACCTAAAATTCTATATAATAAATACATAAGAACTTCAATTAAAGGTACAAAAACTATGACAAACAAAGGAAAACATACAATTATTAAAACCCTATGCAAAGCACTTGCACTAGGCTTATTTTGTCTTGGGCTAAGTTGTTTAACCCTACCCATTTCAAACCCAATCACACAAAACACCTTAGCCGATGACAACACAAAAGCGGGTATTTTAACCACGAACTACCTATCCGCCCCAGAACTAATTGAAGCCAACCAGACTTCGGGCATTTTGTTTGTCTACGACAGTTACACGAGAAAAGTAATGTCATTCAATCCAAGTACCCAAGAATTAATCGCCACATCTACGTGGTCTGGAAAGGTTTTATCGCTCTGTCATACCGACACACACCTACTCGCCTTAATTGAAGAAAGCGAAAGCAATAACTCTCTTTACCTAATCAATGAGACTACTTTAGAAAAGACAAAACTAAACTCCCCTATCTACGACCAGATGCAAATCGACTGTTTCACCGCCTGTGGCGAAAAAGTATATATGTATGTGTCTTCCGAAGAACTGATTGAAACAGCAATTATAAATGCGACGGAGAACACACTTGACGACCGAACGATGCTGGCATCAAGAACTCAGTTCGGTGGCGACGCCTTAAAAAGCCTAATGCTTTCAAGCGAAACTCTCTATTACACAACCGAAAACGATGGCACATATTCAGTTTGCAAACTAAACGACGATGGCGACGGTAATATCGAGAAAACGACCATTTACACAAGTCCAGATTACCACGGAGAGTTCCTTTACAGCACACCACATAATGAAAGTGCGAACTGCATTTTGACATCAAACAATTACCTATTAACCATTAACGGCGATAGCGTCAGTTCAAAACCGCTCCCACAAGCAAACATAAACTCAACTCTTTCAAGCGTAACATTTATAGGGGCTACTAAATATTTTGCCGATGAAAACGCACAAACTATTTGGAAACTTGAAAACAACTCAAACAACCTAGTTGCCGTTTTCAAAAACGCAAGCCCAACACCAGCAATAACGAACGCCTCTGAACATGAATATTTGGAAATCACCAAAACGACCGGCATTTATGCAACGCCATATGCAACAAGCACAATAAAAGACCTTGAAGTTGGTTCCAAATTGACCGTAATTGCAAAAGATGACGCTTCATACGATGGCTTTCATTATTGCCTATACACAACCAAAACCGAGAACATATACGGCTATATAAAAATTGACGATAGTTTTATAACACTTGCAAAAACCGCCGTTTATATTCCGCTTAAAGTTATCGGCGACAATAATAATTTCGTATATTACCTACCAAGTGGAATTTCCGACCAACATAACACCGGATTTAAACAACTTGATGCGTTATCTATAACTACTCAGGTTATAGCACAAAAGGTAACAAACTCTGCCGGCGACGACTTTTATTTAATTGAACTAGAAAACGGAATTTATGGTTATATCCGATATTCACAAGTTACAACGAACTTTGCAACAATTCAAACCGAACGAATTAAGTGCAACGGCAAAACCAAAAGAGATACTACTCTTTACATAAGTCCAAGTTCGGTCGCAACAACGACCTACACCGATGATGAAATTGAAAGTTTCAATAATGTTATTCAGATTAAATCTAACACACGAATACTACTAAACGAGAAAGTTAAAGCCGGAGACAAATATACAAAAGTTACCTATCAAACCGAGACTGGCGAGACCTACTATGGTTATGTTGCAACCGCCGACCTTGACGCAGATGGACTAACCCCACTTCAAACAGTAGGCGTAATCTTAGTTGCGGTGAATATTTTAATTTTAGTTATAATTTTAGTTATCAGAAAAAGTGTAATTACTGACAGAGAAAAATCAATTCAATCTGTAGATTAAGACTAATAATGAGAACATAAACTACCACTACTACAATTTATCTCTTTGACATAGGGTGTTTAATCGTTTAACATATATCTGCCCGAAAAACCCTAATTTTGAAGCCAAAATTGAAGCATAGTTTTACCCACCCCGCAGTTTTTGTGGTAATTAGAGTAAAAACAAAACACAAACTAAACACTAAATATTTTAATAAAAAAGCACTAAAAAGCACCCACATTTTTGTGAGTGCTTTTAATTTAGTTCTTCAATTTGTTTCATTGTTTTATTTTTCATATAATCATAAAAATCACACTTTGCTTGTAGTAGTTTTTTTGCAAGCAAGATTTGAAAAGCGTCATTAAAACTTCCATCACCAACGGCAAGACTGCCATATTGCTTTGCCACACTCTTCAAAAACTTCTGATGAATTTGCTCGGCTTCCTTACGCCGATAAACATTCAAAAACTCTTGCACAATACTTTCGGGTCCATTTCGAAGGTCAATATAAATTGAGCAAACAACCTTCCCTGTCTTTTCCAAATTTATATCAACAAGAACGCACTTTGCACCAAAACACTCTTGCCTTTTCAGTCTTTCAACTTCACCCATCACATTTTCAGCAATACGAATAAAATCTTCAATCTCAAGTTTTGCCGACTCAACCAAGATTTCCCCTTCAATATGACGGGAGCACGAATGGTCATCACCAACAGCCTTAAACTTACTTTTAAACTCAACCATTATATAACTCCTAAAAACATTTGAATAATATCACAGAAAAGGTGTTTTGTCAATGACCAAAAAAGCAAGAAAGAGCGTCGCAAAAGACACCCTTTCATTTTTGAAATATCTATTTTTTCTTTTTATGTTTATTTTTATTAAAGTTTTGCCCGTTCGGTTTGTTTGGGTAGTTGAACGTACTTTGTCTTTTTTCTCCAACACCTTTTTCAAAACGAGCGTCTTCAACTTTTTTCAAGCCAAAGTCTGCATTTTTTATATTGATGTTCTGGCTTGGCTTTTGCGGTTCAGCCACTTCTTTTGTATTTAGAGTTTCCTGCTGTGCGACAGTGGCTTTTTTGTATTTTTGAAAGATAATGTAAGCGACTGGAATAGCACTAAGCACAAGTCCCAAAATTTGTAACACTATCAAAACAATAGACACCCACTCAGATTTTGGTTCTTCAACCCGAAGCCACATTGCAACAAAAACCAAATCTTCTTTCACTTTTCCACTCGGTTTTTTATCCCAGCCCCAAAACTTCCATCCATCACGAATTAAGTTGCCTTGAAACTTTGGCATTTCATCACCCGACAAAAGCCCCCCATAGATTTGTTCTTCAAAGACTTCAACTCCGTCAACACCATCAACGAACTTAATCGTATACCTTGGCTCATCAATATCGGCATTCCCATTATTATTTATATCATCTTCAAACACAGCAACAAATGTTGTATCAGCAAAAACTGCTGAAAGTCCACCTTGAAAACCATAAAACACCTTGCCATCAAATGTCGGCACAAGCCCGTCAAAAACTGGGGCCGAGCCGACTTCAACCAACGTTCTACGTTTTATAAACTTGTCTTTATCAACTCCACCATTAAAGTCAAAGGTAACCACAACGAAGCCATCTTCTACCCAGCGAAAGACGTTTTCAAAAAACACGTCAGATTCGCAAAAACCACAAACTTCGCCAAGCGGTTCACCATCTTCGCCCACACTTGCAACAACTCTGCCGTTAAGAATGTTGTTGTTTTCAAATACGCCAGCATTCAACACAACCTCGCCATCAATAGTCCCACTATTAATAACCTTGCCATAGTTTATATCTACAGTCCCCTTAAACACACCGGTATTCACAAATTGCACACCAGAGCCTGAAGCAAAGACCTTACCATTGGCTACGCCTAAATTTTCAAATTTACACAATGAATGCAGTTCTATGTCCCCCGAAAAAGCAAAATCTTTACCAAAGACCACATCACCACAAAGCCTTAAATCAGACGAACTCGCTAAAGCCCTTACACCTATTGCATTATCCAAAATCTGACCGCCATTGAACACCGCCGAGTAACCCTCAGACAACAAAACATCAAAAGCCGAAACATTCCCGCCAATATTTTTCTCTATAATTCCGCTGTTCATCACAAACTCTGCATCCATAACTGAAATCGTAGCGATATTAGAGCCTTGACTGTACAGCAACGCACGATTAGACTGAATAAGCCCACCATTTAATTTAAAATTAGAATTATCGCCGATAAAGAAAATCGTTGCATTATCGCTAAAACTTAAATTATTCTTAATCACAACGCCCGATTTCATCATAGCCATCGAACTTTTTTCGATTACAAACAGTCCAGCCCTACCGCCAAAGTTCACATTATCAACAAAATAACACGCTCCGCCAACAAGCAAATCGGTAGACCCCGAGTAAATCAAGCCTCCCGAACTAATACAGTGCGTTATTATTGCATTTTCAATAATAACCTCAGCAAGTTTCTCCGGTTCCCCAAGCGAATATATAAGCCTATTCCCAAACCCACCTACAGTTTGGTCAAAAAAGCAGTTCTGAATAACGGTGCTATCTAAGATACTAAGTGTCCCACTATTCACAAACATCGGACTTGTTAAAATCTTTCCACCAAGTTCAGACACCGCAACAGGATTTAACTCATCAAAAGCAACTTCCCCCCTTTCAGTCTTAGAAATTGCCGTTTTTAAACTTTCGTCTGATTTCACCCACTCATTTCCACCGTCAATCGTAACGTTAGTAATAATCAAACGTGCACCTTTCCCTATTTGAAACATTGTGTCGCAAAAGTCGTCGTGATAAGTCAAACCAAAATTTCCGCCATCAACAGTAACCGTCTTATTATCAATAACAATAGTTTCAGAGATTATCAAATTGCTAATCAAACAAATTTTAATAGCATTTCCACCTTCACCATCTATCGCTTGCTGAATACCGTCATATGGATTATACAAATTCCCCAACGGCTTTGATAAGTCAACAACACTCCTTTCGCCAACATAGACAATTTTAACAAGGCTACGCTCCTCTGCAAAGCATTCTTTTTTACCCGTTAAAGGAAATAACAAACAAGCCGTAAATGCAAACAAAACAGCAAATAAAAAGACCCAGTTTTTACGACTTTTCATCATTCGTATACACTCCTAATAATTATCTTTATATAACTATTATAACATACATTAGGCCGTTTTTACAACAAAATAAAAGCCCCCAAATTTTGGGGACTTTCACCATAAAAACTTATATATTAAATTATAGAGCCCTCATAGTATCAACAAAAAAATCTATTCATTAGCCCCTTCTTCGCCATCTTTCTCGTCAGCATGTGGAGTATCTAAAATTAACGACGTAACATAAGTATGATCAACCGGTTGACCATATTGTTCAAGTTCATTACCGTTAAAAAATTCTGAAGCACGCTCAATGCTTAAACCTACGACCTCAGGGTTTATATATTTATCCCTAAAACTTTCAACTAAGGCATCAAGTTTCTCTTCTTGCTCAAACACCTTTTCGTGGTCGCCATAAAATGGTGCATATTTTGCCAAGATGTTTAGGGTATGACTTGCTCTTACCACTTCCAAAGAGTCAAACACAAGACCGCTATCTGTCCTTACAAACCCTTCCACATCAATAAATTGGTTTAATATTGCAGTAGCCTCACCCGCAGTAACGCCCTTTTGTTCGGCATTATCCGAAACCAAATTAACCGACTTTAATCCGTCAAGCATAACCCTTGCAATATCTTTTGCACTAACCCCAAGGTCCCTAAGTTTAATTCCATACGCCATAATTACATTCTTGGCGTTTTTGAAGATAATTTCTTCAGATTCATTCAACGGCTCTCTCTTTTTCTTATCTCTAAGCCCTACAAATTTTTGGCATTCTACCAAAAACCTAACCATCACTTTTTTTACTGCTATTTCATTTTTCATACTATTCAATTCCTTTTTTATGTTTTTCTTTTTTATTCTTGTTCATCTTCTTCCTTCAATTCAAACTCAGAAGACTCTAAAACAATAGTCCTAAACGCATCTTGAATAAATTCCCAATATTCACTATCCCTATTTTTAAAGACAGCCAAATGTTTAGGTATATCCATACCGCCGACTATGTCTTGCAGATAAATATCAAACCAATTTATTTTATCTAACTTATCTTGTGCAATTTGAACGGATTGACTATCACCTTTACCAAACCCAACACAAATTTCAAGTGGAAATTCCCTAGCCGGGTCATTCATAGTATAAATTTCATCATCAAGATAATGCCCACTGCCACTACTTACAATATATGTTCCAAATCGGTATTCTGCACACGCTGATTGTTCGTTAAACAGATATGGGTGAACTCTCATCACCTTCCATTCCCCTAACCAGCCCATATCCTCAAAATACTTTGTAAGAGCCTCCGCCATCATACCATGCGAAATATGCACCTTACCAGACAACTTCTTGCCTCTTTCACGAATGGCGTTTTTTATACCATCAAGTTTAGCAGAAACTTCTGCGATCTTATCTTCCAACTTTCTATCTTCTCTTAAAAAGTCAACTATAAGCCTATGATTTTCCGAACTCCAGCCCGTTGCTATATCCATCCTACGCATAAAGTTTTTGGCTTCTTCAAGTTTTTTGTTTCGTTTTTCAAATAATTCAGCCTCTTTTTGTTGAAACTTTAACTTACGCACAAATCTGTCATCTTTATACTCTGCGACTTCCTTTTCCAAGTTGTACATATTATTAATAAGTTCAAGCAACTTTTTCATACCGGCAATTCTCCTATAATGTATATGCTTTCATTATATCATAATATTCTTAAACTTTCAAGGCGTCTAAGTAAAATTTCACTCAACAAAACATCAGTTAAATGGCCTTTAAAAGACCCACGGCAAACTTTACCACAGGTCTTTTTAAAATTAAAATGCTAGGTTTTTATTTTAATAATATAAACCTCTGTGCATCGATTATTAAAAGAAACCTTCTGCACTATCCACTGGTGGGACTCTTTTTAACGCTTTTTTATCCAACTTAACTGCGTCTGGAGTTACACAAATTTCTCTTTCACCTTCACTGGTAATGCAGTTTAAATATCTTTCATAGCCTCTTGCAGTCGAAAACTCACGAACACCAATCACTATAACATGTTCGCCGTACACAACACAAGGTTTTCCCAAAAATCCCATAAGCCTCTTAGCATCCCCAGTCATATATTTTTCTTCAACCTCGCCTTGTTGTCTACTTTGAGTATAGTCAAGAAATGCCTGCAATTCGTCGTCATAGATATTACGCCAAACGAACATTCCCTTATCTGTAGCAATTCCTCGAATGAAAAGAGTTCTTTCTTCACCTTTTTTTGGCTCGGTATAAAGCGAAACGTTTACACTTGCCCCTTCGTCTTTCCTTAATATGTTGTTCAAACTAAGCCCAGTTTGCGATTGCCTTTGCCCCATATCTAAAGTCAACCTAAACTCAGTCAACGCCGAACTGTCTCCATAAAATCTTCTGTTATCACAAACAATATCGCCAGACATAACAAATTCTTGTCCAGCCAAATTCACAACCTTTAAAACAAGCCCCGGATTTTCTTCTGCATACCTTTCAAAGATTTTCAATTCATATTCTGTAAATCTCATAATTTCCTCCAATTATTATAGATTATATTTAAATAAATTACTACTCTGCTTCAGACTCGTCTAAACTTTTAAGAGTTGACCTTGCCGAACCGTCAAGTTTAATTATGATTAGCGCCCACAACCCTAACCAAACTTCTTGACATAGCAAGTCTTGAGAATAAACTTATCTCATCTGGACCAAGCCTCATAAAAATCTCCCCCTAAATTTTTATTTTACTTATTATATCATAACAATCCAAACAATTCAATACCTTTAGTAAAAATAATCACAACTTGTGTTAAATTGTGATTATTTTTAATTATTCAAAAAAACTTTCATCTCCATTTAAAATGCTCGCTCGTTCTTCTTCGCTTAAACCATTCAAGTACTCTTCAAATTTCTTTATCGCATCATATATGACACCCCTTGACACGCCAAGTTCCCGAGCCAAAGCCAATTGCGTTTTCTTTTCATAACCATTCAAGCCCTTAAATGAAAAATATATATAAACACATTCCTTCAATTTTTTCTTTCTTTCAAAATCTTCCCTTCTAGCATAAAATTCTTGACACTCTTTTTCGGTATGATTTTCTCTTAAATATCTACAAACAATATTATGCCTTGCATTATAAGAAATATTATGTTTAGTTAAAATCTCATCCATAGGTAAAATATTTTTCCCATTTAAGCCAAAATAATCTTCACAAACCGCCTTTATCAGTTCATCGCTATATTTTTTCGTTCTTTCACGCCTTACTTCTAATACTTTTAAATCAGACAAGCCTCTTTGGGTCTGACCTTCTTTCATAGCCTTTCGCATCTTTACAATAATATAACTTATATGGTTCTCCGCTACCCCACATTCACCTGCTAAAACTCTGACGTTTTTTTTTGCACATCCATTAATTCCGTAATAGGAATTAAAAATATAATTATTCCTTTCTTCTATGCTTGTAAATGTTAACTTTTCAACTTCTACTTTACTAGAGACAT
>JAGBBI010000157.1 GCA_017938565.1 Clostridia bacterium | reverse complement strand
TTTTCAGGCAAACAAGGAATTAACAATTAAGCTTTTAGATTTTAAAGTTTCAGGTTATCACGAAGAATAAAAAAGAACCCACAAATGGGTTCTTTTTTATTCTTTATTAAATTGTTTAGCAACAACAATTTGACTTGAAAAAAAATATTATAAATTATTTTGGTCGGCTTGTGTATTCAAATTCTTCATATATTTATTGGTTGATTTAATTGTACGTTTTACAGACGCAATTTTAATTTGTGTACGAATGTTGTCTACCAATGATTTGACTTCTGCTTTTATCTTTTTACCTAAAGTAGGTTTTTGAGTTCCTAATTCGTGTAATTGCGATACAATTAAATTAACAAGGTTGGTAAAAAGAGTGCCATATCTTGCAATTTCATTATCAAAATATTCTTTTGTGATATCTCCATCATTGAGCATTCGTTCAAGCTGTATTGAAGCTTCTTCAAGGCCTTTTGCGTATTCTAATACGCAATCGTCAAGTTGTTTAATGGCTTCCCAATTACTAGTAGGGACAGCTTCTCTGTATTGTTTAAAGTATTCTTTAGCAATAGACATTTTATTCTCCTTATTTAAAGTTGTAGTTTTTAAAACTAAGTTTTTAATTCTATATCAGTAGTGTTTATATTTATATTGTATCACATTTGATTATAAGTTTGCAAATAAATTTTAAGATGCTAGTAACAAAAAGAGTTATTTTTATTTAATTTACATTTTGGTTTGTAGTGTTTTCTTCTGTAATTTTCTCAATTTCGTTTGGGAAGTAGGATGTTGGTTTAATAGTTTTTAAAAATATCATAATAGCACCACCAATAGGGATGAATATATAAAAAGCATAAAAACCTGAAGTGTCAACATCGTGCAATCGACGTACGGTCATAGATATTGTCGGCAAAATTGAAATAACGGTATAAATTATTGCTATGTATGGCATTACGACACGTATAAAGACACCTAGTAAAGTTAACATTAAAATAGTTGAACTATTAAGTAGAATGGCCATCCAAAAGTCTTTACGGTTTTCCATCCTTTGAAAATCTATTATTCCAGTCCAGAAATTTTTAAATCCTTGCATTTTAACCTCGATTATTAATAAAACTATTTAAAGTGTAGCATAATAATAAAAAATAGGCAATTAAATCGGGTAAAAATGTTCAAACAATTAAAATTATGGAAAAACATAGTAACACTTAATTCAAAATTCGTTTTAATTCAAGCAACTACATATGTTGTTAGTGTTTTTTGTGCAATAATAAGTCCTATTGCACTTTCGTATTTTATAAGTTTTGTTTCGTCGTCGGAGTTTTCTCTTGCTCTTTTATGGCTTGGAATTGATTTAGCAATCAAATTGTTAGAGCAACTTTCTTGGCATTTTAACTACTCAAACTTTACACCCCTAATCGCTCCGACGTATTTACGTTTGCACGAAAGTCTTGTAATGACGGCGTTAAGTCCTATAGATAAAAATATTAAAAATGAATTTGATTATGTTGTTTCTAATGATTTATATACTATTTCGAGTTATATAGATAAGTTACTGTTTGGGATTTGTAATTTTCTAAAGTTAGTCATTATTACAATAATTATATTTATATATAGTTATGCGATAGGAACAATAATTTTAGCGGTGTCTATATTGGGATATTTTATTTTAACTTTTTATGTGGGGCAAAGAAGAAAGACTGACAATGATTTGTATTTAAAAGAACTGTCATTAACAAAGAAATTTGGTGAGATACAAAAAAAACACGATGTAATTAAAAAATACAATTTAGAGAAGGCAGTTTTTTTCGGGGGCAAGAGGCGAGTAGAAGATTATGTAGGAAGCTATTATAAGACAACAAATAATAGGTCGATTAAAGACAATATTATACAAATTTATTGGAATGTAATGATTGCAATATGTCTTGCAATATTAGTGTTTGAGTTTAGGAAGGCGACCTTGTCATTAACTCTTTTTCTTGCAATTTATAACTACTTGTTAATGTATACGTCCATTACAAGAAATGTGTTTGATTTTAAGCTTGAAATGAATGAACTTGCTGTTGCATTGGGCAGGTTTAAAAATGTAATATCAACAGAACAAGAAAGCAAAAAGCCGATTATTGATGAAATATATTCTATAGAAATTCCAAAATTAAATGCACGAATTAATGCAAAAGAAAAAAGTATAGAAATTCCTGTGGGTAGTGTTGTACTATTTAAAGGGTGTGAATATAAGAAGTTGTTTTTAACACCAGTGATTGATTTTAAGGTAAATAATATTGATATATCGAAAATAGATTTCGATTATGTGTGTAAAGTTGTTAGTTATGACAATGAAATGTTTGATGATTCCATAATTGAAAATTTGCAGATTATTAATCCAGATTTAAAGCAGATATCGAACGTAATTAAACTTCTTGATTTAAATAGTTTTATAAATTCGTTGCCCGATAAAGAAATGTCAAATATAAGCGAGACAAATGACAGGTCTATAAATTTTAAGTTGAATTTAGCAAAAGCAATTTTAAGTAATTCGAAAGTAATATTTTTAAATGTTTCGGAACTTAAAGATGAAGATTTATCAAAAGTGTTTAAAACTATAATTATAATGAGAAAAACTAGAATCTTTTTGGTATATGATGAAAATAATAGAATTAATCGTAAAAATGTTTTAATTGTCGAATAAACGCATAAAAAAGAAACTGTTGTGCAAACTAGTAGTATAAATCTTAAAAAAGGAGAAAATTGTTTATGACAAAAAATTCGGCTTGTCCAAATTGCACAAACGCGAGAACTTCAACTAAGTCAAGATCTGTAAGAGCCACAACAAAATCTAGTGGTTCGAAGTCAGGCACAAAGACATCGGCATGTGGCACATCTAAAACGAAGGCATGTGGTGCAAAAAGCACAACCAAAACATCTGCATCAACAACCAGAGGTGCAAAAGCAACAAAATCACGACTTTCCACAACAAAAACAAGAACAAGCGGTTCAAGAACAACAAAATTATGTAGTTAATCAAAAAATAAAAACTTCTCAGACAACGAGAGGTTTTTATTTTTAGTAAAACAAAAATAGAATATACTTTATTTTTTTTAAAAGTTAGTGTATAATACCAACGTAACTAAAAATTGTTGGGGAGAATTAAAATGGAATTAGGATTAGTTGGATTACCAAATGTTGGTAAAAGTACACTATTTAATGCGTTAACCAACGCAGGGGCAGAAAGTGCAAATTATCCATTTTGTACGATTGAGCCAAATATTGGGATTGTAGATGTGCCAGATGAAAGGCTTGAAGTATTAGGCAAAATGTATGAGACTGATAAAATAACGCCTGCTTCATTAAAATTTGTTGATATTGCGGGACTTGTCAAAGGGGCAAGTAAGGGCGAAGGCCTTGGAAATCAGTTCTTGGCTTCAATACGTGAATGTGATGCCATAGTTCACGTGGTACGTTGCTTTGAGGATGATGATATTATTCACGTTGATGGAACTGTTGACCCAATTCGCGATATTGCAAATATTAACACTGAATTAATGCTTTCAGATTTGGAAAGTCTGGAAAAACAAAGGCCTAAATTTGAGAAGCAGGCAAGAAGTGGAGATGTAGATGCCTATACAAACCTAAAAATCATCGATGTGCTTATAGATACCCTAAATAATGGTAGAACTCTTCGCTCGCTTGATTATACAGACGAGCAACGTTCATTTGTGAAAAGTTTGTTTTTAATAACAGATAAGCCGGTAATTTATGCGTGCAATATCGCAGAAAAGGATTTGTCAGGCGATTATGAAAATTTGCCATTTGTTAAGATGGTAAAGTATCAAGCTGAACTCGAAAAAGCTGAAGTATTGGTTATAAGCGCAAAGGTTGAACAAGAATTGACCGAGCTTGAGCCTGAAGATAGGGAAATGTTTTTGGCGGATTTGGGATTAAAGGAAAGTGGGCTTTCAAGGATTATAAAACTAGGATACAAACTGCTCGGTCAGATTTCCTATTTGACAGCAGGAAAAAAAGAAGTTCGTGCGTGGACAATAAAGGTTGGTACGAAGGCTCCTGAAGCAGCTGGTAAAATTCACAGTGATTTCCAAAAAGCTTTTGTAAAAGCTGAAATTGTTGACTATGATGACTTGGTGAAGTATGGTAGTGTGGCGAATGCGAAAGCCGAGGGGAAAGTAAGAATTGAGGGGAAAGATTACATTGTAAAAGATGGTGATGTGATTAATTTTAGAGTAAATGCATAGTTAAAGAAGGAGTGTATGAAAAGATTTTATTTAACCGAAAATCAAATTAAAAACAACATAATTGATGGTGATGAATATAATCATATTAAAAATGTTATGAGAATGAAGTCGGGAGATCGGTTTATTGCTATTGGGGATCCCGATGGTTATGATCTTATTTTTGAACTTGGGGACCTTGGAAAGTCTTCGGCAACTTTGAAGTTTATTGAAAGACAGGAAAACAAGTCAAATCCAAAACTTAATATAATGGTTGTGCAGGCATTAGCAAAAGGGGATAAACTGGATACAGTTACTGAAAAGGCAACAGAATTGGGTGCTTCAGCAATTTGTCCAATTTACTTGAAAAATTGCGACGTAAAAGAAGGTAGTGGGAAACTAGCAAGGCTTTCAAGAATTGCAATAAGTGCTACTAAGCAATGTGGAAGAAGTAAACCATTGCAAGTATACGAGTGCGTAAATCTAAAAAACATTACAGCATTGCTGAATTCGTACGAGCTTATTATACTTGCAAATGAAAAAGAGGATAATAAGCCGTTGATTGAGGTGTTAAATGAGAACAAGACGGCAAAATCTATTGCAATAATTATTGGCCCAGAAGGTGGATTTACAAGCGAAGAAATTGAAACAATTATTGCATTAGGTGGTAAAAGTGTAACCTTGGGCAGACGAATTTTAAGGACTGAAACCGCTGGACTTTATATGCTGTCGGTGATAAATGAGATTTTTGACAATTAAGGAAGTTGGACTATGAAGTGTTGCATATATACGCTTGGTTGTAAAGTTAACCAATATGAAAGCGAAGCTCTTGGGCTGATGCTTGAAGAAGCCGGCTGTGTAGTAGAGTATGGTCTTGCACTTGCTGATTATTATATATTAAACACATGTGCGGTAACAAACGAAGCAGAACACAAGTCAAGAGAAGTCGTCGCAAAAATTAATAAAATAAATCCCAATGCTAAAATTTTTGTGTGTGGGTGCTCAAGTCAGTTGCATCCAGACACATTTTTGTCTCGCAATAATGTAAAGTTTGTTTGTGGAACGGAAGCTAAGGAACAAATTGTAGATTGCATTAATAATGAGAATAAAATTGTAAGCATCACTCCCATCGATGATGCAAATTACAATACAAATTATAAGATTAAAGGCGAAAGAATTCGTTCTTATTTAAAAATACAAGATGGCTGTAATAATTTTTGTAGTTATTGCATTATACCGTATACACGAGGCAGAGAAAGGTCAAGAGAGCCACAGGCGGTGTTTGATGAGTATAGGCGATTGTGCCTGAATTCAAAAGAGGTTGTCTTGGTTGGAATTAATCTTTCTCATTATGGCAGTGAGAGAAACGATGGTGTGAAATTGGCGAATATCATTGATGGCTTTAATAACTTTGAAACGGTCAGAATAAGAATTTCATCGCTTGAGTCTGATGCTATTACGGAAGATTTTATGAAGGTGCTTAAAAACTCAAAAGGTTTTTGTCCGTCATTTCATATCCCATTACAAAGTGGTTCGGATAATGTTCTAAAAAGTATGAACCGTCATTATAATTTTAAGGAGTATAGCGAGGCAATCGCTTTAATAAGAAAGTATTTTCCAAATGCAAGTATTGGAACGGATTTAATAGTGGGGTTCCCGACCGAAAGCGAAGAAGATTTTGCGGAGGCTTTAGAAAATATTAAATCCATTGGTTTCTCAAGTATGCATATTTTCCCGTTCTCGAAAAGGGGAGGGACTGTGGCTGATAAAATGCCTCAGATTGATGGAACGATTGTTAAAGAACGAATTCTAAGACTTAAACAATTGGCAACAAAGTCAAGAGAACTCTATTTAAATTCGCAATTAGGTTTAATCGATGAAGTGCTGGTTGAAGAAATGAGTGATGGCGAGTATGTAGGGTTTGGGAAGAACTATGTTAAGTGCTATATAGATAGTAAAAAAGCGATAGTAAATGAAGTTGTTAAAGTTAAATATAAAGAAGTTTATAAATTAGGATTAAGAGGAGAAGTGTTGGATGGCTGATAATAGATTTGATGATAGTTGTTTGTTTTGTAAGATAATTAAGGGAGAAATACCAAGTTATAAAATTTATGAAGATGAGGACACTTATGCATTTTTGGATATAGCGGGTGATGTTTTTGGACACACATTGGTGATTCCTAAAAATCACGCCGAAAATATTTTTGATGTAACAGATGAAGATTTGACAAAAGTTATTCATACGGTCAAAAAGATAGTAAAACATTATAAAACAATATTTGCAGATGGAGTAAATATTGTTAATTGTAGTGACAAGTCGGCAGAGCAATCGGTTTTTCATTTACATTTTCATATTTACCCAAGGAAACAAGAAGATGGTTTAAAAGTTTGTCCATCTATTGAAAAAAGTGAAATAGATTTTGTTGAGTGTGTTAAAAAATTAAAAATAAAATAACAAAGCTCTTGACAATATGTGAAAACTTTGTTAAAATCAGAAAGAATTATAAACGAAGTGGGGTGAATTTGGGTGAGTACCGTTAAACTTGGCGAAAACGAGACTCTTGATAGTGCTATCAAGCGTTTTAAAAGAAAATGTCAAAAAGATGGCATTATCGGCGACATCAGAAAGAAAGAAGCTTATGTTAAACCTGGCGTTAAGAAAAAAATGAAATCTGAAGCTGCCCGCAAAAGAAACCGTAAGAATGGTTAATGTTAAAAGCCTACCGAACTGGTAGGCTTTTTTATTTTACATTTTTACTAAACTGTTTTTAATCTTATTAAAATCGGACGATAATTGAAGAATATATCGTTCTTTTGATTCAGAGCATAAATTATCGTAAATTTTATGGTCGATTAATTTTAAAATTGGAGAAGTTGTGTTTGGGTCGGATTTTAATAATGCTTTTACTTTTAATTCTAATTTTTTAAAGTTTTCTGTTCGTGGACTTTTTGTAAAGACATATTCGGCTTCGATAGTTTTAGAAGGTTTAACAATTTCATCTTCTGTTTCTGCCTTTGATAATTTTTTCCTTGCCCTATTAATAAATTTTGAGAATACATCATCATTACAATTCAAAGTTGTTTGCATCTTGCATACCTTCCTATTTGTTTCTTATTATAATTGTATCAAATATTTACATTTTTTACATAAAGGATTTTGTCGAAGAATGTCTTATATGGTCAAATTAAAAGCAAGCATTTAATTTTGCTTGCTTTTATTGTTACCAATCCATCCAGTCAGGCTTAAAGTTCATTTCGGCACTGGCTTTTGATCGAAATTCTATTTTTATTTCACCACGCTCAAATTTTTCAAGTTGTTCTTTGATTTTTTCATTCATAATTTTTAAAAGGTGGATTTTAAGCATTAATCGTGCTCGTAAAGTTGTTAGCTCTAAGGGGTTTACCAGTTTGTAAACCGAGCCATGGAGTTTTATTACGCCGGCTTTATTCCACTTAGTTTTAGTTTTATGAAGTTGTTCGTCGTTATAGGCGTATATAATTCGCAAATTTTTTAGAGATACTTTATTCATCTTATTCATTAGAATATGTATTATTTTAATTACTGCATTGCGATCTTCTGTGCTATCGTCAAGAATATGATTAAGAATCATCATCTCTTCGGTAACAAAAATTGTATCTACTACTTGTATTTCGCTGGGTATATTAATCTTTTCTCTGTGTAATATGTCGCCGGTCTTAATCATACTGACTTTTCCTCCTTTTTATCTATTTAGGTTAAATAATAGCACACTTATATCCGCTGGACTAACTCCGCTGATTCTTGAAGCTTGTCCTACTGTCAATGGTTTAACTTCAGAAAGTTTTTGCATTGCTTCTATTCGTAAGCCTTTTATC
>JAGBBI010000018.1 GCA_017938565.1 Clostridia bacterium | reverse complement strand
TTCTTTGTTGGAGCTTTTATAAACTTGGCCACAATAAGGACATAATTCAAAAGGGTTTCCAATTTTATCAACAGGATTTGTTTGTTTCCCTACGATGTTGTTACAACGCGGACATCTGTATGTACAGTAAACCATAATAACCTCCCATTCAATTTTATATTAAGTGCAGTGCTCTTCACTTATATTATAAAAAACTTGCCTTAAAATGTCAAGTGATAGGTGAAATTTATTTCACTTAAATAAACTTTTGAATTGTTAATGTTATATAAGTAGGTGTATATGAATTTAAATCGAGCATTTGCATTAAGATTAAGCAATCTTTTATCAGAAAAGGAAATGACAAAATATAAGTTAGAAAAAGAAACAGGATTAACTCATTCTGCTCTAAGATATATATTTAATGAAGTTAATACAGATGTAAAGTTTTCAACCATTGTAAAGGTTTGTAATGCTTTAAACATTACATTAATTGATTTTTTTAATGACGATTTATTTAAAATAGAGAATCTTGATTTCTAATAAAAAATAAAAAAAGTTCATTTGTTAATACAAGCGAACTTTTCGATATAATGCTTTAAATGTTATTCCAAAACAATCTTTGGCAATTAACAAAGCAATATAAAAAATAAAAATAATTCTTTTCTGGTGGAGACGGTGGGTATCGAACCCACGTCCAAATATTCCTCACAGGCTTTTCTACATACTTAGTTTATGTTTAAATTCAACTAAGTGCATTCCATAAACAAACTGCAATTAGTTGTCCTTTTGAAAAAATCCCCTTGTGTCCTCAAAAGGATAAAAAACATCAAGGTTTCTTACTTTAAATTAATGCCTAACACAGTCCAGTAAGCCTACTATGTCAGACAAGCAACCTAAACTAAGTTAGGCAGCGTATGCTAAATTATTATTATAATTTGCGTTTATTTTTTTTGCGGTTTTTAACGCAGTCCACCCTGCGATATGCTTTACACCTACGATAAAAATACCTGTCAAAACCAGTCGTCCCCATATCGTAAATAAAATTTTAGTGGTTTTTAAAACATGGTTTTTAACAAGATTTAAACAGTTTGTTAAAAACTTGCATTACTTGTACCCTTTCAACATTCGGTCGGTCTCACGCTTTATGTCTTTTTCTTTTAAAGAATCTTTCTTGTTGTACAATTCTTTACCTTTTGCCACCGCAATTTCAAGTTTAGCCAAATTGTGTGATAAATACATCTTGGTTGGAACAACCGTATAGCCTTTAATATTAACCTTGCGTTCAAGTTTTCTGATTTCAGACTTTGTTAAAAGAAGTTTTCTTGTACGCCTTGTATCAACTTTATTTAATCCATCGGCTTTCTCGTACTCTGCAATATGGGCACCCATTAAAAATACTTCACCATTTTTAATCATTACATAACTGTCTTTCAAGTTTACTTTCCCAGCCCTAACAGATTTGATTTCTACCCCCTCTAAAACCAAACCTGCTTGGAACTTATCTTCTATGAAATAATCAAAATAGGCTTTTTTATTGTCTGCTATCAACTTTTGTTCCATAAATTTTGCCTCAATGTTTTCTTTTTGCTAAACTTCAATTATTTTATCACACAATTTGTGATATTTCAAGTATTTTATGTTAATTTTTAACCTGCCATTCATCTGCTAATACAAAATTAACTTTACGTATAACTAAATCAGTGCTAAACACCTTTATTTTAATTTTTTGACCGAGTTTAAAAGTATTATTTTTTCCAGTTATCATCCATCTTGTTTCATCATAAGTGTATTTATCTGTTGGAAGATCATCCATCATCACCATTCCTTCAACCGTGTTTTCAAGTTGAACAAAAATTCCGTTCTCAGTCATTCCAGAAATAAATCCAACAAATTCTTCACCAATAAACCTTGTCATATATTCGGCTTTCTTTAAGTCGTCAACTGTTCTTTCTGCTTCGTCTGCAAGACGTTCTCTTGCACTTGACTGCTCTGATGCACGAGAAACAAAGTCTTCATAAAAATCAAACTTTTTACCGTGCATTTCGCCGTCCATAGTCATCTTAATAATTCTATGTATTGTTAAATCTGGATATCTTCTGATAGGTGATGTGAAATGACAATAATCCACTAATGCCAAGCCAAAGTGCCCAAGCGGTGCTTCGTAATATTTTGCCTTTTGCATAGAGCGAAGCAACAACGAGTTGACTACTATTTCCATAGGCCTATCTTTTACTGCAATTAATACTTTTTGCACATCTCTTGGCTCTGGCTCAATTTCTTGAATTGCAAGATTTAGACCCATCCCCTTTACACAATTATTAAATATACTCATTTTCTCTTGTGTTGGAACTTCGTGAACACGATAAACTGCTGGAATTTGAGTATCTTTCATAAATCTTGCAACAACTTCATTCGTAACAACCATAAACTGTTCGATTAAGCGGTCAGACATTTCCCTTGGTTTTTTATATATGTCTTTAATTTTATTCTTTTCGTCCATATCAATTTGAACTTCAGGAAGATTGAAATCAAGTTGACCTGCTCGATCTCTGCGTTTAATCAACAATTTTGCAAGTTCTTCCATATCTTTTAGCATTGGCACAAGATGAGCATATTCAACACATATCTCTTTATCGCCCTCTAAAATCTTAGTAACTTTGCGATAGGTCATTCTGTTTCTGCTCTTTATAAAACCTTTATGAATAGAATAATCTTTAATATTCCCAAAACAGTCAAACCTAATTTCAACAGATAAAGTCAACCTTTCAACATCAGGTTTTAGCGAACAAATATTGTTGCACAGCTCTTCTGGAAGCATTGGCAAAACCATATCTGGGAAATATACGCTTGTTGCACGTTTAAATGCTTCTTTGTCAATTTCACTATCTTGTGTTACATAGTGCGAAACATCGGCGATATGTACGTGCAATTCATATCCATTTTCATCCTTTTTCAAATTAATTGCGTCGTCAAAGTCTCTTGCGTCGTCGCCATCAATGGTTATAACTAACTCATCGGTATAGTCCTTTCGCCCCATTTTATCTCTGGCATCCGGCTCGTGGGCAACAGCCTTTGACTCTAAGATTACTTCTTCTGGAAATTTTTCAGTCAAGCCAAATGCTCTAATAATAGACAACGTATCAACACCTAAATCATTAACATCACCTAGGATTTCAATAACACGACCAACCGCCATTTGATTTCTTGATGGGTAATCAAGTATTTCAACAACGACCTTTTGATTAGTCTTTGCTCCCATCATTCCATCAACCATAATAAATACTTGGTCAGTAAAACGTTTGTCATCAGGAATTACAACCGCACCACCTGAGAACAACATAAACGTACCAACAATGGTTTTAAGTTCTCTCTTTATTACTCTTAAGACTTCGCCTTCGCTTGACTGTCCCATAGTTTGAACTCGCCTTCCATTGCGTTTAATGGTTTTGGGTAAAATTTTAACTAGTACAGTATCTCCGTGAACTGCACCATTGACGCATCTCTCTGGAATAAAGATGTCTTCGCCAACTTCGCTTAGTCTTTCAACAAAACCAAATCCCTTAACGTTCCCGATAAAATTGCCTTTAACGATGCTTGTTTTTGAAGTTACAGCGTATTTGTGTCTCTCAGTCAAAACCATATCGCCAGAAGCGACAAGCTCATCCAAAACCGTTTTTAAACTTGACTGATTGTAATTAAAAGCCTCACCAACTACTCTTAAAATTTGACTTTCGGTTAAATAAGTCTCCTTTAGTTCTTTTAATCTTTCTATTAATTCACT
>JAGBBI010000156.1 GCA_017938565.1 Clostridia bacterium | reverse complement strand
TTCCTTATCTTTTTTCTTCTCTTCCGTTAATACTTCTATCTGTTGCATTGCCTCAGGTAGCGTATATTTAAACTTCTCACCTTCAACAGTTGTGACTTCGTCAAGTCTCCTTTTATAATATATTAAGTCGTCTTCATATTTATGTTTCCAAGACCTGTAGTTATAATAGAATTTATCAATTAATTTTAAATGAGTCTCATCTATCTTCTCTTTATGTAGTTTTGGCGCTTCTTTTACAACATTAGCATCATACCAATAAATTTTTCCTTCTCTATTATAACGTGGTTTTACATACACCAACCCTGCATAAGTAGGAACTTCTTCCACTGCAATAAGGTTTTCAGGAACTACATAATAAAAATAATTTGGTTTATCAGTTAATGACATTTTGCCGTCACCAAGAAATTCATCGCCAAATAGTTGATATGTTCCTTCAAGCATTTGATGTTTTACTTTCTTATGCTTAAAGTCATTCTTAAAATCCGCTCTCGATATTTTAATCTCAAATTCATAAGCATATTTTGATTTTGTTATGGCCAATGAATCAGATTCCCAAGCAAATACATTTAGGTTTTCTGTTCTATATAACACGCTTGACGGAGATAACACAGCACCGCGAAGAACTTTTTGAATAAGTTCCTCGCTGTATACTGGTGTTTCTTTTTCACATCCTGGATTTAATCTTGTTCCTAATGTGCCCATTATTTTCTATTTTTATAATTGGTATCTAACCATTTTTGGTATTCTCCACTTGTAACGTGGTCCATCCACTCTTTATTAGAAAGATACCACATAATTGTCTTATGCATACCTGTTGTAAATGTTTCTTCTGGCTCCCACCCAAGTTCTGTCTTAATCTTTGTGGTATCAATAGCATACCTCATATCGTGTCCTGCTCTATCAGAAACAAATTCTATAACCGTACTTAGTTCAGGTACCCTTCCTATTGGATTTAGTAATTTGTGGAGAGTATCAATAATTTGAAGATTTGTCATCTCACAATTTCCGCCAACATTATATGTTTCTCCACTTTTTCCCTTGTGGAAAATAAGGTCAATAGCCTTAGCGTGGTCCTCTACATAAAGCCAATCTCTAACATTTTCCCCTGTACCATAAACAGGTACCTTGTCTCCATTGGTTAACTTATTAATAACCAAAGGAATAAGTTTCTCAGGGAATTGATTTGGACCATAATTATTACTACAATTACTAATTGTTACATCAAGGCCGTAAGTATCGTGATATGCTTTTACAAAATGGTCTGAAGATGCCTTGCTTGCCGAATATGGTGAGTGCGGCTGATAAGGCGTGTCTTCTCTAAATTTATTTTCTGGATTTAAATCAAGTGACCCATAAACTTCGTCAGTTGAAACGTGATGGAATCTATGGCTATCAAAATTATGTGGAAATACTAACCAATTAGATTTAGCCGCATTTAATAAATTTAATGTACCTATTACATTTGTCTTCGCGAATACATCTGGGTTCTTGATACTTCTATCAACGTGGCTTTCGGCTGCAAGGTGTATAACATCGGTAATGTTATATTCTTCAAATGTTTTTTGTACTTTCTCAAAGTCAGTAATGTCTCCGTGTACAAAAACATAATTCTCTTTATCTTCAATATCTTTAAGATTTTCAAGATTACCAGCATATGTTAATGCGTCAAAATTAACAATTAGATAATCAGGATATTTATTTACTAAATGTTTTATAAGATTAGAACCTATAAAACCACAACCGCCAGTGATTAAAATATTTTTATGATACTTTTTCATTTTGTATTATTTTTAATAATTCTTTTTTATCATTATATAACGTATAACTGTTGCTATTATTATATCTTCCGTAGTATAGTATTTTTATACCATTTTTTTTACATAAATCATATTTAATTGTATCTCGTTCAATGGCTTTGTTATATTGTTTTATAACATTTTCATTAGGATTGTTAATACTACCGAAATTAATAGGTTTAAAATGTTGTATACCTTGACATTCAATTGCAATATTGTAATCAGGGAGAAAAAAATCAAGCCTTAATTGTTTTTTGCTTTTTAACCATTCAAATTTTTTTTCTCTTTCAAAATTTATATTATTTGTAACTAACAATCTTTCAATTTCTTCTTCTAAAATACTGTTTTTGCAATAAGGGCAGCCGTGTTTATTTAGATGATGATATGGTGCTTGCCAAAATTCTCCGTGTTTAGGACATATTATACAAACTTTAGTGTCTTTATTTTTATATGTTACTTTATTGTAATCATATTTATTACCGTGTATTTTTTGTGCCTCTAATATAAATTCTTCTGTGGTCTTTTTTTTGTTTTTAGCACAGTGAGGGCAACCGTATCCTGATAAATGGTCGTGAGGTGTTTGTTCAAAAAAATTGTTACAAATATTACACTTAAATAATATTTTTGTTTTATTATTTTTAGGATATTCAATATTTGAATAATCATATTTTTCTCCGTGAATTTTTATTGCGTCTGTTATAAACTCTTCGGTTGTTTTTCTTTTTGACATAACTACATATTTTATAATATAAATAGTTATTATTTTCAATAAATCCGTCGCCACCCGTTTAAAATGGATTATCTATTTCATTAAAAGGCTTATTTAATTTGTCTTTGTCTGATACTTTTATGTCTTCCATATTTACATACTGCGTCCAATATATTGGCAGTGTTTCATCACACCATAAAATTGCATCCTCACTTTCCTTATTATAAAAGTTATCACATTTATACTGAAAAACAGTATCGTCTTTTAATGAGATAAAGCCGTGAGCAAAACCACGAGGAACAAAAAATTGCCTTTTATTTTCTTCACTTAAATAAACAGACCATATTTTTAGATACGTTGGCGATTCTTTTCTTAAGTCTATTACAATATCTATAACAGCACCTTTAACTACTCTTACTAATTTTGCTTGTTCATATGGTGGGCGCTGAAAATGCATACCTCTTACTACACCGTAAGAAGAACAACTTTCATTGTCTTGCACAAATGTTACATCCCCAATTTTTTCTTTAAATTCTTGTTCATTAAAACTTTCATAGAAATAGCCCCTTTCGTCTTTAAACACTTTAGGTTTAATAAGATAAGGACCGTTATTTCCTAAATCTTGTATTTCCATATTATAAATTGTTTTCCATAATATACAAAAATAAATGAAAATAAGCAAATATTTATTATAACATAAAACATAGTGACGTTATGGAAAATAACAGCGGAAGCACTCAAAAAAAATTTCTTTTGGGAGATATATGAGTGACAAAGGCAAAATCATCCTGAAATTTACAATCAGGGTAAAAAACAATAAACGGAGGTTATTTACCTCCGTTTATTTTATTAAGAAGATTTTCTAAATACTTCCCATAATCATTCTTGTTTAACAATTCTATAGAT
>JAGBBI010000017.1 GCA_017938565.1 Clostridia bacterium | reverse complement strand
TTTCAATTAAATATGACGGAGTATCTTGTGAATTATGGTATAAAAATGGTGTTTTTGAAAAAGCGTTAACAAGAGGTGATAAACTTATAGGTGATGATATTACTGAAAATGTTAAAACTATAAAAAATATCCCTATGGTTCTACCAAAGGCACCTTATGGTATGGTGTATATTCGTGGCGAAATTTTATTACCTAAATCAAGATTAGAGTTCATAAACTCTGAACGTATTAATAATGGTGAACAACCATTTTCAAATACAAGAAATGCTTGTAGCGGAAGTATTAAACAGTTAGACCCTAAAATAACAGCAAAAAGAGGCCTTATTTTTAAGGCTTGGGATTGTTTTGGGGAATATATTAATGCTGAAACTATGTGGAGAAAAACTTGGTTTTTGGTTGAAAATGGCTTTTATTATGAAAGTGTAAAATTAGAAGATAATTCAGTTTTTTGTACAACTCCATTTACAATTATCTATACAAATAGAGAGGAATTTATTGAGACAATAAATTCAACAAAAAAGTATTTGAGTGATGCTAATTTGGATTATGATTTTGATGGTATTGTAATTAAAGTAAACGATATTGACATTCAAGATAAGATTGGCACAAAAGATACAAGAGCCATTGAATGGGGAATTGCGAGAAAATGGAATGAAGAGTTAGAGGTAGAAACTGTCCTTGAGGGTATTGATTGGCAGGTCGGAAGAACGGGTGTTCTTACTCCTGTAGGAAGACTTACTCCCGTAGAGTGTAATGGTGTTGTTATCTCGAATGTTACTCTCCATAATTGGGATTTCATTGGTTCTATGGGTATTAATATTGGGGACATCTTGAGAATTACCATAAGTGGTGGTGTGATACCATATGTAATTGGACGCAGAAGTGGGGAGTATTCTTATATTCCAAAGATGCCAACAGAATGCCCTGCTTGCGGTTCAAATGTTTATCAGGATGGAGCACTTATTAAGTGTGCAAATTATAATTGCTCAGCACAGTTAATAGGCAGAATACTTCAGTTCTGTTCAAAAGATTGTATGGATATAAGAAGTATTGGTGAGAGAGTTGTTGAGGATTTGGTACTCTTTGGTGTTGTGGAGGACGTTTGTGACCTTTACACACTTAAGGAAAGATATGCCGTTGCAGAATTGGTGGATATTCTTGGAGAGGGTTATGGCAGCAAATCTGTTGAGAAAATGTTGGAAGCCATAGAAATGTCTAAGGAAAAACCTTTTGCTAATGTACTCGCAGGACTTTCAATTCCTAATGTTGGAAAAGTTGTGGCTCGTCAGTTAGCGAAAGAGTTTAAAAACATTGACAATCTTATGGATACCAAATATATTGATTTAATAAGTCTTGATGGCATCGGTGAGATTATGGCAGATGAAATATGTTGGTGGTTTTCGGCCCCTAAAAATATTGAAATGTGCCTAAAACTCAAAAAGTATGGCCTTAAGATGGAAATAGATGAAGAAATTCTTGAAAATAAAGGTGGAATTCTTAATGGTTTAACCGTTTGTTTTACAGGCTCTTCAAATAAATTTAAGGGTGACGAGGTTGAGAAATTCTTGGAGGAAAATGGTGCGAAATGTGTTCATAGTGTTTCCAAGAAACTTAACTACCTTATTACAGGTGAAAAACCAGGCTCTTCCAAGGTAAAGAAAGCCGAGGAAACAGGGGTTACAATTATAACAGAAACAGATTTTTATAACAAATTTAATTTATCGTAATATGAGTGAAAACAATAAAAATACAGTGTTGGGAGGAGGCCTAACATTTTTACAGGTACTTTTCCTTATTTTTCTTGTGTTAAAGTTAACAGGAAAGACAGTAGTTGCATCTTGGTCTTGGTGGTGGGTTACGGCACCTCTTTGGGGAGGTTTTGCTATTATATTCGGTGTATGGGCGTTGGTAATGATAATTTTAGGGCTTACGGCCTTATTTAATAAACTCTTATAATATGGCAACTTATAAAGTAACATATACCCTTAGTGGTAAGAAGTGGGAGCGCTATGTTAGCAACGTTGTAAGTAGCGCAGAGGCGGTAGAGGTATGTGATATGGATAATCCAGACATACCTAAAGAAGCCTTTGTTCAAGCACAATTAATTAGTGAATAAATATGAAGTGTAAAAATTTAATAGACAGACTTTCCAAATGTAATCCCGAGGCCGAGGTTGGTTATGAGTTGAAACAAATTGCTTATGTGGCTCCCGATGACAACGGGGAATATGTAGACCTTGGATGGAGTGGCCAACGATACGGAAAAGGTAAGGTAGAAAGTGCGGGCATATTTTTATTAGTTTCTAAGTACAAGACAACCGATTCCGAAGAGTTGAAAGAAGAGGTAAATGCCGTTTTTAGCACAAGGAAGAAAGCCGAAAAAATGGGCAAATGGTTAGTTGAAACTTCAAAAATTGAACCATTTGAACAATATGATGATTGTTCTGAAAGAATTTATGTTTCATATCATATTAGACATATGCTTATTATATGATTACAGAAGACATTGAAATTGGGATTAAAATAACCCCTACAATTTATTTAACATTACCTGATGAAATAGGGGTGGCACCATTTAATGTGGATATTATTATAAAAATAGAATCTACTGACGAGGGTACTATTGTTACTGTAGCGGAAACTGAGGGCCCGTTTTCTTCGCATATGGCTCCTTTTGAATATAGAGTTATGAACTCTTATGAGAAGGTTAATAGTGCAATAAATGACGCTCTAATGTATAAGGAAGAGGCATTAAAACGAATTAATGAACTTTTAGATTAAAGAGAGGAAACCCCTCTCTTTTGTTTTTTATAAAATTGTTTTGTATATTTGCAACGTAGATAAAAATGAAAAATATGAGTTTTACATTGTTTAACGCAGCAAAGAAGCGCAGAAAGGCGAAAGAAGAGTTTCAGGCAGAACGTCAGTCTCTTATAAAAGAATATGATAAATATTCTAGAGTCATAAATGATAAGATAGATTATTACAAAAAATGTGTAAAAGATAACTATCCAGAGTACGAATATTCAAATGGTTATACATCTGCTGTTTTGTGGATGGGAAATGCTAAGCCATTTGTTCCTTACGATACTTTATTGAGTGGAGATAACGAGAAATTAAAGGGTGTTGTAGAAGAACTCAAAAAGGGCGTTTCGAAAGTTGACAAAATTGTTAACGAGGAAATCGAGAAATTAACCAAAGCCATAGAGGAAACCAAAGTTAGTGTTGCCGCTTTTGAGGAATTCGTACAGAAACCTTCAATGTTTTTTGTTCTTGAGAATATTTTTGATGGAAACAAACTGTATTGTTTTTGTTATGAGTTTCAGGTAGTAAATAAAGATGGTAAGAGAATGGCGAGGGCTCTTATTACTGACAATGAAACAGGAAATTGTTGGATTAAAGAAATCAACGCCGAGGAGGATAAGATACGAAATATGACATTTGAGGAGTTTGAGAAAAATTTCATTAAAGAAAGAATAGAACTCCAAGGATTTAGTAAGGAAGAGGATATTATAGAATACGACAATTATTTGAGACGCTTATTTAACAATCAACAATAATGACAAAAATTAATAACATAAAGAAATTTAGACAGAGGTTTGTAAAAGACTATAATCTCCCAATTAACATATTTGATGACAATCTGTTTGAATATTACATTCAGTTGTATGATTTCTTCCCTTATCTCCGTTATAAGGAGACTATAGAGAAGATTGAG
>JAGBBI010000155.1 GCA_017938565.1 Clostridia bacterium | reverse complement strand
TCTCCTGAGGCGTAAGAAATGGAAATCTTTCTTTCGCTTCTTTTCTAAGCTCGTAGATTTTATTGAAAATCAAATCAGCTATTTTTATATGGGCAGTTGGTTCAACCATAGAAGTTACTATATCATTATATCTTATCTTTCTCTGTTGAATATGCATTAAATTTTCATAATCACAACAAGTTAGCAAGCATTCATCATTATTTTCTTTAATCATATCAGCCAAGGTTTTATTAGAAATGTTTCCAAAAGAAAGCGAATCTAATAACTCAAAAGATATTTCTTCATCTAAATAAACATTTCCGTTTGCACAAACATATAAAGAACAATAAATAAAATCGTCAACAACTTTGATACGGTGTTTTTGTAAGAATGGAATCGCAACAAGGTAATTCTCACTTGTTTCTGGATGTTCGTCAATATATTTTACTGCCCTTCCAGTATATTTGATATTATCTAAATCGTCTTTACACTTTAATGTTATTCTACCGTAATTTCCTAAAAGCTCATTATAGAAATTGTAAGTTTCCTTAGAATCATTTTGATTATGAAATTTATCGTTAGAAACAATCAACAATGCTTCTTTATTAACCCCACTTTCACAAAACTTTTTCAAAACATCAATGATAGCCGCATCTCTAATAGTTCCATTTGTAGTGAGTTGTATATGATAAGTATTCCAGTTATTGATAATCTTATCGACTAAATAATCAATACGCTGGATTTCTAATAAAGTTTCTCCACCCATTAAAGAAATCATTTCACAATCTTCTATATTTTCAAAAATCTTATCAATAATCAATGGTGTAATAGATAAGTTTTGTGCTTCACCTCTCATACAGTGAACACAATTCTTATTACATTTTCGTGTTATTTCAATCGCTAAATGTCTACATCTCATTCATTAACACCCCTTATTGCCCGATTAAGTGTGTTATTTGCGGTAAGAATTGCTGCCTCTGCTTCTGCCTTAGTCAACCCTTTATCCATTAAGAGTTGCATCTTCTGAGCCTTGCTTAATTTTGTCTTTGCGACATACAAGCTGGCACGTTCAACATCCATTTTCTTAATTCTGAACTCAATATATCTCATATATAAAATATTCATTTCATTGTTACTCCTATATTTTCTAAATATTATCTAAAGCATTCCGCTGAGTACAACATTTCAACGCCGTAATAATCCGTGCTGTTGTATAGGTCAACTGAAAGCAGTTGCAATTCACCAATTCCGAATTGATTAGCATTTTCTTCATTCAGCAGAGCTTCTTCCACCATTTGAGATAAAATGTCAGTACGATTTCCGCAATAACCATCTACTGAATATCCATCATCAAGTAAATCTCTATGGCAGACCAAATACATAATAATTCTGCATTCCTTTGTTTGTGCCGACACATCCGGTATCAGGACATCAAAGAAAATGTATGTACCTTTCTCAGTTAAGGTATTATTTATAAATAAGTGCGACTTCACGCATTTTTCAAATTCCTCCAGCTTATCTTTTGCCGATAATTCCGCTGCATTAGGAATTAACATCTTGATAATGTTGTCGGACTTGAATAACATCTGCTTGATTCTTTGCTTGAACAAGCCTCTTTCCTTAGTCGTTTTCATATCATTTTTTCCTCTGGCTTGCCGCCTAATTTCTCAATATGCTTTTTCATAAAGTCAATCTCAGACTGCTTATAGCCTTTCATTGACATAGTTTCTTCAAACTCATCTGGATAGAATTTGTAAAAGTCTATATTCCGCTTAGCTACACTTTTCAAGTGTTCTAAGTCATTAGCTGTTTTCACTTTTTACTCATCTCCAATAATCATATTATAAAGGTACTGCATTAAGCGATTATCGTCATTGATAAAACCCTTATTCTTTTCAGTGATAGGTACTGGCAATGTGATTCTTCTACCAAAAATATCACGAGTTTCAACTTCCTTATACTCATAATCCGCAAACCAATAAAACATCGGGAATTTAATATTCTTTTCTAAAAATCTATCCTTAATAAACTTACTGTTCGCAAACCGCCTAAAATCCATACATTGTAGTGCCGGTTTACCTGTAATAAGTGTGCATTGTTTAAGAACACTATAAAAGTTCTCATCCGTAGAAAGTGGCTCAACAACCTTCGCCCTCAACAAGAAGCTCTCAGGCATTCCACCATTTGTAATAATAAATTGACCCTTTTTAATCTTAGTTGGGTTTTCCAAATCATAACGAGGATTAAAAACCTCAAAATCTTCTGTTGCGATTAACAATCTTTCTTTCATTTATTCATTCTCCTTAGATTTCTTCTTAGTTGATTTCTTGACCGGCTTAGTGGTTTCTCCGGTCTCTGTTGCCGTTTTCGGCAAATTCACGTTAGATGGCTTCACATAAGTACCCATCTTTTTTGCCGCAAAAGCAGCGTTTATTCCTTTCAAAATTTCATCGTGATTATATTTAGTAACATCCTTTGTGCCGTTCTCTACTTGAACGATTAAAGGCTGTGAAATCTCGCAATAGGCGGCTACATCTCTTGTAGTCAAACCTCTTAGCTGTCTGTATTCTTTAATTTGCTGTCTGTTAAGCATAATTCCTCCTTGATTTCTGACTTCTGAATTTCGTAAAAAAATTGAACCCTTAACCAAATGAATATGAGACAGGCACAAAGCCTGTCCCACATTCTTATATATTTGTAAAGGAGTTAAATACAATGAGAATGAAATCAAGAAATCTGAAATGTATATATTAGAAAAGATTTAAAACTTAGATAGAGTCCTCTGTAAGCTCTACCATATCAAGAACGTTGCCGTCCTTGTCCTCCATAAGTGCGAAACTCAATTCGACTTCTGCGGGGTCTCCCTCAGAGCTGAAGGAAAGCTCAAAGTTACGATTGATAGTAGCCTTGTAAGCGATAATCTTGAACGGAGTCAAAAGACCATCTTCGTCCTTATCAACCGTAGTCATAGTAATGTAGTAGTCCTTAGGAACTCTACTGTTATTGAAGGCAATCTTCTTAACACCAGTACGGTTAATCACATAACCAACGGTGTACTTAGAGCCAACAGCAATATCACCGGCATTAGTAGCAGTAAACTTATTATCAGCATATGTACCAACAATCAAAGCAGACTCATCACCAAAAGAATCGGCAGGATAAGCGAACACAGTACCGGCGGTGATAGTACCATTAGTAGGAACTGTCAAAGCAAGTTCACCGGCAGTCTCACAAGTGATAGTCTGGCTATCTGCATAAACGGCAGTGCTATCAATAACACCATCGGAAAGCAGAGCGAAGAACTTAAAGGGGTACACCTGTGCGCTAATCTTCATTTCGCCCTCCAAGGGGTTAGTGAAAGAGATTCTACGAGAACCCTTTGCCATAGCGTACACGCTGTCGCTGGAAAGACCAGCAGTAGTAGTATTAGCGGTATCGAAACTCAGAAACGGCTTCATAGTCTTGAGGTCGTTAATCAAAACATCGCATACCTGTCTATTAGCTTTATTTACATCAGGCATTTTTTACACCTACACTTTCATTAGAATTTTTTAGAATATATTTAAAAAATACAATCTACCCCGTTAGGTGTAATAACGGGGTAGTATCATCAAAATATTAAAAGTAGTAATTAAGCAGTGATTTCAAGCACTGATACACCATCAGTATGAACGAGCTTAGTTGCATAAAGTTCGTCTGCTACAATGTCAGTAGCACGCAACTTAGCTTCTCTTTCTTCCTCAACGGAAGGAACACGCTGCCAAACAATGCCAAGGGCATCCTTCTTAGCAATAGCCAAAAGAGCCTTGCCGTCATTGTAAGTGCCATTGTTAGACACATACACGGGGATAGTACCATTCCACAAACCGATGCAACCGTGCATTACAACACCATTGCCATAAACGGCATTAGTCTTAGTACCATCGGTAAAAGCATCCATAGCCATAAACTTCTTACGCAGACGAGAGTTGATGAGAATACCGGCAAAAGTATCATTGTCGATGTCATCACCGAACACGTCAAAAGCGGCTTCAATGTCAGCCTGTGTCAAGTCAGTAAGAGTATCATCCTTGTAAACAGCCTCAGAACGGATTGCACCAACAAGGTCAGCATCCACAGCCTTAGCCAAAGATTCACCAAGCTGCTTAGCCATAGAATCCTTTAAATGACCCTTGACCTGAATAGAATCCTTATCATAGATTCTAACAGAAGCACCCACCTGCTTGATTTCAGCCTCGGCATCTGTCATATTCACTTCGTTAGGAACGATGGCAACACCCTTTTCAATCACCGCAGCATCATTGATACGGTCAATCACAGGGAAGTGAACCTTGTTACCATAAGTAGTAATATCTTCCAGTAAATCGGTATAGTCAGTTGCAATATTACCAGCACGGAGCTTTACGCCCATTTCGGCATTAACGGCATCAGCAAATACCTCAGGAACAATAATGTTATTAGGCATTATAAGCCCTCCTTTTCAATTTTAGTTAGATAAATAAAAAAAGCACGGACTAAGCCGTGCAAAACAATAATATATTCAGTTGTTTAGCCTCTACTCAAAGACTTATAGAGGTCTGGATTTTCGGCATACAAGCGTTCTTTTTCACTCATATTCATCTTCTTGAAATCCTCTTTTGTTAAGGGATTTCCAGACTTATGACCAGTAGGAACAAAGCCTTCCTCAGTCAAGTGCTTGTCAACTTCTGCGCCGACAATACTCTTTAGAGTTTCAGCAAGAGCAGAAACGTCAACGTCATCCTTCAGGTACTTTGCAATTTCATTAGAAATGCCATTCGCCTTTAAAGAATCATTAAGTGTAGCTGCCTTTTCTCTTGCTTCAAGTGCGGCAAGTCTCTTTTCATAGTCAAGTTCTGCCTCCGACTTCTGCACCGGAGTAAGCTCCTTGACCTTTGCTTCGAGTTCTTTAATTTGCTTAGAATACTGATTTCTAAGTTTGTCATTCTCACTCTGAATCATCTTGTCTAATTCATCCTGAGTCATAGTTAATGTGGTTTCTTCGGTTTCCACCCCAGAATTATCAGTTGTGTCTGTTGCCCCAGAAGTATCAGTTTCAACAGTGCCTTCTACCACGGTATCAATTTTATCATCCATAAATGAAATACCTACTTTCTGTGTTTGCTTTACACGCCCGTAATTGTTCGCTTTACGCACCCACTATTTTTAATCGAAGATGGCATACTTAAAGGCTATGCCAGACCGTTGGGAAGATAGTGCTATTTTTTCGAGTAAAAGTTGAAACTCAAAAAACTCAGGAGAAAATAGCAAACCGAAGGACATAAAAATAATGAATATTATTGAAACTTAACTTTCCCTCATTGTTACGTTTAGAAAAAATCAAGCTATATATAATAACGCCGGACTAATCCATAGGGCGTTACTACCAAAAATAAGAAAGTAACTGACTGTCAAGAATCAAGAATTGCAATAATCTTTTCAAGCGTAATGCGATTAAACGCCATTCGCCCATTTAGCCAGTGCGAGAGTTGGACGGGAGAAACGCCGATTTTCGTCGCAAAATCCTTTTTCAGAATATTGTGTTCTTTGACAAATCGCTCTACTTCCTGTTGCAATGATAGAGCATCGGACATTTAAACTCCCTCCTTGTCAATTTAGATTTCGTAAAATAAAAATAGGTAGTAATCTGAGAACTACTACCTATTCCACTATATATATTTTGACAAACTCATAAAAACACTCCCAATAATTGAGGGTTTACATATGGTTGAGATTTCGGATTTTTTCATTTATGCAAAAGCCAATTTACGGCTATATCTTGCTCTGTCACTCTGTCTTTTGCGCTCAGCAGCACACTTAACACACAAACATTTTGAGTTGCCCGTTCTTTCAATCGGTGTTCCGCAATCGGTGCAACGAATAAGATTTCGCTGACCTTTATAGTGTTTCAAATAAATCATAAGGTCATCATAATTGGCAACATCCATATAGATTTCTTCGCCCGTCTTATCTTCTTTCAAATCCACATTGAAAGGGACGGTGAATAAGGTCATTGCTATCCATTCTGGATTAAACTTAAATGCAGTATTGGTTTTCACATAGAATTTTACCAATCCCATATCCGCTAACTGTTTCCACATCTTATTTTTCTTCGTGCCGGAAACATCGTTAAGCTCAGCTACACGGTAAATATCGGCATCGCAATTTCTAACTGAGGGATGATATTTCTCTACGCCATTCACAGAGAATTGAC
>JAGBBI010000154.1 GCA_017938565.1 Clostridia bacterium | reverse complement strand
ATATAAATGTTCCTTCGGCTAACGGAGATATAACCCCAGACTCAACCACATATACAAAAATAAGAAGAGTAAAAACCACTTTACCATTAAAAACCATAGAGGAAACATCTTGTTATTCAATGGAATATGCAACATATGGTATTTTGGCGTTGGCTTGGATTGATATTGAAAACTTAACAGAATATCCCGAAAATGGAAGATTAACAATGCATTTTGGTATGAAAGAATATGAAGTTGAAGAACTTTTAGCGAAAAATAATTGGTTTTTTAAAAATTAAAATGTAAATTAGCAATATTATGGAAGATATAAAAATATACGATAAGCACGTAGCCTTTTGGGGCTCATTTTTAAGCAATTTTTACCCTTGCACCTTTGTTTTAAATACACCATTTGATGTTATTTATACAATAAGTGACGTTGATGAAAGTGAGAGAGAAGATTTTATTTGGAAATCATCAGAACAATGTTTTATGGCACACAAAGCTCATTGTTTTATGGATTTTAAAACAATGGGAGATATTATGTTAACAGAAGACCCTAAAGAAGCAAAAAAATTAGGAAGGAAAATTAAAGATTATGATGACGAAATATGGTCTTCTTTACGAAAGGCGATAATGAAGAAAGTTGTTTTTGAAAAATTCTCTCAAAATGAAGAATTAAAATCTCTTCTATTGTCGGAAGAATTTAGAGGAAAAACTTTTGTTGAAGGAAGTCCTTTTGATAAAGTATGGGGTGTTGGTATGGATTGGAGAAACCCCGATATTGATAATGAAGAAAATTGGAAGGGTGAAAATCTTTTGGGTAAAGTTTTAACAGAAATAAGGGATAAATTTTTAGAAGAAAATGAATAAAAAATTAACTAAAGGAACAGATAAGAAAATCTGTGGTGTATGTAGTGGTATTGCAAATTATTTAGAATGCGACCCTACAATTGTAAGACTTGCTGCCATAGCGCTTACGCTATGTGCAGGTGGTGGATTACTACTTTATATTATTGGAGCAATTGTAATGCCTAATGTTGAGTAACAAAAAAGCCCTCGCAATGCGGGGGCTTTAATTCTACATATTAGTACCATCCATCATTAAATGAATTCCACTTTTCGTTTTGCTTATCAATTTCTTTTAATATTTCTGTAATACCGTTCCTTTCTAATTCTTCTTCTGACATTTTTAATTCGTCCATTAGTTTTTTATAAGCCTCAAATCTGTTATTTTGAGAATTATATATCTGTTTTACTTTTTCATAAAGTTGAACTACGTTATTACATTGTTCTTTGGGCCATTCAGGATGCATTGCTTTCCAATAAATAATATTAGAGGGGGTAAAGGTTTCTAAAACCCATTTTCTCCATTCTTCAGAGCCTACTGGAAATTGAGAATTTGGGGCCTCGCTTAAAATATTTCTAATCGATTCCGCTACTATTCTCTTTATATCATATTGATTTATTTTCAACATATTATTTCTGTGTTGCTCTGTATTTAAACTTATTACAATTTTCCACCATTTCATCAAGGATATTAACTAAACCGACTTCTTTCTTATCAGTTAATTTTCCTTCAATATCAATGATTTCTCCCTCTAATTCCTTTAGCATAGGAATTAAAGACTCTGCGTGTGGTAACATTGGTTTAAGGTCCCCAATTTTAAAGTGAACCCCTTCCATACCCATAGCACATTCTGTAAACCTATCTTCACAATCAGATAATGCATCTGAGATTTCGTCACATAACAAATGCTCAGAATTATTAGTTGTGTTCCAATGTATTTCTTTCAAACGGATAAGATAACCGTGCAAAGAACAAATAAAATCAACAAATTCTTTTTTCATAACTATAATTCATTAATTCTGTTTATTAATGATTTTACTTTTTTAATATTTTCGTTTAATAATCCATTCTCTTTTAATTCATCTACAAATTCATCCCTTGTATATGTAAAAATACCGTCTTCTATAAATAAATTATGTTTTGCGGAATATTCATACTCTTCCCCATTTATTACAAACTTTGCTTTTTCTGTTTGTGCGTCAAAATCTACGGCAAAATCTGCTGGTACAGGAAGAAGTT
>JAGBBI010000153.1 GCA_017938565.1 Clostridia bacterium | reverse complement strand
TATAGGAGCACCCGAATAACACATTGAATCCGTAATGTTTTGACAAGAATGAATATGCCCAAGAGCATAATAATCGGCTTTTGGTAAATCGCTTTTTTTAACAACCCCTGCCTCACTTATTTTGACCGTTCTAAATTCACTATCTTCTTCAGTCTCTGAACCTACAAGCGTAAGGTGGGTTGCCAATATATTAAATGCATTTCTCTTAAAACCCACCGAGACCAACTTCGCCCATTCTTTTACTTTTTCATTATAGGTCTCTCCCTCAGTCTTATAATTTAACCTATAATCAACTGGGTACGGCAAAATTCCAACGACCGTCTTTTCAAGTTGTTGGCCATCTCCTTTTGTTAATGCAATATATCCCGTCCCAATCTCAGCAATTTTTATCCTTGAAGACTCCGCCTGCTCTACCTCAATCTTAAAATCGCCAGCCAACACTATATTATGTTTTCTTGCAAAATGTCGATTTGCAGACAAGCGTTTTGGGTCATCATGATTTCCTGCTAATACAATTACCATCCTATTATTATTCGCCGAAAGCTTTTCAATAGTATTAAAAAACAATTCTTCAGCTTCGCTAGTTGGTACAGCGTTATCATAAACGTCGCCCGACACAATTACTATGTCTACATCATTCTCATCGGCAATCATTGTAATTTCTCCCATTACACGTGCCTGCTCATCAATACGATTTCTTCTGTCGGTCTTAGCCCCTAAATGCCAATCCGATGTGTGTAAAATTTTCAAAATAATGTTCTCCCTTAAATTTTTCTAATTTCCTGAAATGACTTGAATAATTAGTTAATTAATGCTATCATTATATAAAAAAAATAAAAATTATGCAAACAATTTTGAGGTATAATTATGTCTTTGTGTAGTTATTCAAGCGACACCCATTCTGGGTCGTTTTTAGTTATTGAAAATAGTTTTATAAATGAATACCTTCCACTTGCTCCAGACGGTTGTTTAAAGGTGTATTTTTACGGACTTTATTTATGTACTAATCCAGACTCTCTTCAAAATACACTACAAAACATCTGCCATGTTTTAAATATGGATGCAAGCGAAGTTAAAGACTCATTTGAGTATTGGCAAGCAGAGGGCTTAGTGCAATTAATTGAAACCGGAATAGATAATGAACTTTCTGTCAAATACCTTCCTGTTCAAAAGCGTGTTGGTAGCACAAAAAAACGTCAAGACAAATACTCATCTTTTAACAGTAAACTTCAAGGCATAATTAAAGGACGCATGATTACCCCAAGCGAATATAACGAATATTATACACTTATTGAAGCAATGCACTTAGATGAAAATGCACTATTGCTGATTGCTGAATATTGCGTAAGTTTAAAGAATGATAACGTCGGATACCCCTATATTCTAACTGTTGCCAACTCGTTTATAAAACAAGGACTTACAACCACAGAATTAGTACACGAAAAACTAAACGAACATAAAGAGATTACCCCAGAACTCCAAGACATAATAAAATCGTTTGGAAAAAAATCTGCTGTTACGATTGACGACCGCAACAATTACATCAAATGGATTAATGATTATGGATTCTCACATGGGACCATTAAAGAAGTCGCAAAAACAATTAAGGGAAAATCTCCTTCAATTGCTTTGCTTGATGCAATTCTTACAAGCTACTATAAGTTAAAATTATTCTCAATTAAAGAAATCGAGGAATACAATAAAAGTCGTGATAGTTACCTTCTTCTAGCAAAAGATATTACACACACACTTGGTCAACGTTACGACAACTTGGATACAATCATCGAAAATTATATCACCGACTGGATTTCAAAAGGATATGACGAAGACACTCTTCGTACAATTGCAAAATATTGTTTAAAATCCTCCACCAAGACCGTCGAGGGAATGCACAAAACAATTTTAAGATTTTACAAGTTAGGGCTTACAAGTTTGCAGTCAATCAACCAATATATGCAAGAAATTGTTTCGGTCGATGAACAAATTCAAGAAATTCTTGATAAGTTAAATATAGTTCGCAATGTTAATAGTTGGGATAGAGACACCTATCGAACTTGGACCCATACATGGAAAATATCGTCGGAGATTATTGAGTATGTAGTAGACTTTTCAAAAGACAAATCACAACCTATTCAATACATAAACAAAATATTATCTAATCTATATGAAACCAAAATCACCACCCTTATCGATGCAAAAGCTTTCCTAGAAACCAACACGGCTACTAAGACAACATCTACCACAAAGCGTACAAAACTTGCAAATGAAAGAGACTTCTCTCAAAAAGATTTTGATGCGATGTTTGACAGTCTTGACAATATTGATATTGAGATATAGGAGGACAATTCAATGAAAACAAAAAAAGAGATTGAAAAAGAATTACTACTCCACTATTCACAAAAACAAAAAATAGCGAACGCAAAAAAAGACCGAAATCTTGAACAAGCACGATGCAATCCAGAATTTGACGCAAACTATAAAAGGCTAAATGAATTAAATTACTTGATTGCCAAAAAAAAATATGATAAAATTGATTGTTCCAAAGAAGAAAAAGAATATCAAAAACTTTCAAAAATTCAAAACAAAATACTAGAAAACTTGGGTCTATTAGATGCTGATTTTCAATCAGGTTTCGAATGTAATTTATGCCACGATAGCGGATTTATAAACAACACCCCATGTAGTTGTTATAAAAAAGAATATTCTAAACGTCTCCTAATTGAAAGCGGTATAGACTATGCCTCACTTAAGAAACTAGAAGACTTTGACCCATCAATTTGCAAACCTGAAGACGATACTCATAGACAAACACTAATTAAACTGTTGGACTTAATTAAAAACTTTGTGAAATCATTCCCTAAAGTAAAAACCGAACTAATTTTCTTGTGTGGAAATACAGGCACAGGAAAAACATTCGCCAGTGAAGTTATTGCAAGTGAACTTATTAAAAGATCTTTCTATGTAAATATTGTTACAGCATTCCAAATGAATAATTTGTTTTTGGACTATCACAAAGATTTCGACAAAAGTACTTCAAACAAACTATCTCCCCTTCTTGATGTGGACCTTCTTATTATCGACGACCTCGGTACCGAACCGATGTTTAGAAATGTTACAAAAGAATATCTGTATTTAATAATTTCTGAAAGATTAAGACAACATAAAAAAACTATAATTACTACAAACCTAGCCCCAAGCGAATTTATAGATACATATGGTGAAAGAATTTATAGTAGAGTTTTTGACAAGTCTAAAACAATCGCAATAAATCTGAAAGGCGAAGATTTACGAACAGACAACAAATTTACAAAAAAATAATGGAGAAAATTATGGACGAAAACAAAATTAGAAATATTGCAATTATTGCACACGTTGACCACGGCAAAACAAGCCTTGTCAATGAGATGTTAAAGCAAGGCGGAGCTTTCCGCGAAAATCAAGAAGTCGAAGATAGAGTTATGGACAATAACGCACTTGAAAGAGAACGTGGCATAACAATTCTATCAAAGAATGCTTCTTTTACCTATAAAGACACAAAAGTTAATGTTGTAGATACACCTGGACACGCCGACTTTGGAGGCGAAGTAGAACGCGTATTGAAAATGGTAGACGGAGTATTGCTTGTCGTTGATGCATATGAAGGTCCTATGCCTCAAACAAGATTCGTATTACAAAAGGCACTTGAACTTAATTTAAAAGTAATTGTTGTAATAAACAAGATCGACCGAAAAGATGCTCGAATAGATGAAGTTAAAGATGAAGTCCTTGAACTTTTGATTGACCTTGAAGCAAGCGATGAACAACTTGATAGCCCATTTGTATACGCATCGGCACGAAGCGGAATTTCTTCAACAAATATGAATGAAGTCGGAACTGATTTTGTTCCATTGTTTGAAACTATACTTTCACATATCCCTGCCCCAACTGGAAATCCCGACGGAAATTTTAATATGCTTATCAGTTCAGTAGAACAAAACGACTTCCTTGGGAAACTGGCTGTCGGGAAAATAGAGCAAGGCGTCATTAACGTAAATGATAATATTTCTGTAACTAATTATTTTGATGAGACTAAGCAATTAAAATTCAAAGTGCAAAACTTATTTGTATACAACGGACTAAAACGAATACCCGTAAAAAGTGCAAGTGCCGGAGAAATTGTTTGCATAGCTGGTTCCGATGATGTTACAATTGGAGACTCTTTAAGCGACGTAAATAATATCAACACCATACCTTTTGTTAAAATTAGCGAACCAAGCGTTGAAATGATTTTCTCAGTCAACTCAAGCCCATTCGCTGGACGTGAAGGGAAATATTGCACAAGCAGACATTTGCGTGAAAGACTTTATAAAGAAGCTGTTAAAGATTTAAGCCTAAAAGTTTTTGACACCGACTCTGCAGATAGTTTTAGGGTTTTAGGAAGAGGAGAAATGCATATTTCCATTTTGATTGAAAATATGCGAAGAGACGGATACGAAATGCAAGTTAGTATGCCAAGAGTACTAATTAAAGACATTGACGGCGTAAAAAGTGAGCCTATTGAAGAAGTTTTAGTTGATGTACCCGAAGACTCTGCTGGAACAGTAATCAACTCCCTATCTTCAAGAAAAGGAGAACTTTCAGGAATGACAACCAAAAACGGACGTGCAAAGTTAACATTTATAATTCCTGCTAGGGGTTTATTTGGTTACAAATCACAGTTTTTAACAGAAACACGTGGTGAAGGTATTATGAATAGCAATTTTAAAGAATACCAGCCATACAAGGGAACTATCGTAAGAAGAAATATTGGCGCATTAGTTGCTTTTGAAGAAGGCGAGGCTGTACAATATGGCTTATATAATATTCAAGAACGTGGGAAACTTATTGTTGTCCCAGGTGATAAGGTTTATGGTGGTATGGTCGTAGGATTTAATCCTAAAGGCGACGACATTATCGTAAATGTATGCAAGAAAAAACATTTAACTAACACAAGGTCAAGTTCCAGTGATGAAGCACTAAGACTTGAACCCGTTAAAAAACCTACCCTTGAAGAATTTATTGAATACTTAGATGAAGATGAACTTCTTGAAATTACTCCAACAAGCCTTAGAATGAGAAAAACGATTCTTGACCACACTGCACGTGGAAGAATGGATTTTAAAAGAAAACAAGAAATGTAATAAAAAGTACAAGCAAAAATTGCTTGTACTTTTTATTTATACATTAACCCTAGGCCGATGCTTCACTCTCTTCTTCCATCAATTTTTCTAATTGATGGTATGAAGAATTATTCACTTGAACTCTTCCAGTTTTTGCAAATTCTTTAATTGCAAGCTGAAATGCTCTTTTAAATCTTTCTTTTTCTTCATTGCTAAATTTTAGTTTTAATGCAATATCAGGAGTTCCCCACGTTCTTTGATAGTATAATAAATATGGCAATCCACTATCAAAATACTCACCTAACAAATCCAATAAATCATTCAACATCTTTCCAGATTCGATCTCTCCGACGTCTTTCATTATATAAAACTGCGAATCAATCCAGTCTTTTATTTCTTCACTACTAAGCCCAACTTCCTTTTGCATTTCGGTACCAAGCAATCTTGATGGATTCGATGTGATAAAATCCCTGTACCGTGTCTCGTCCAAAACCTGCTCTGTCGCGGTTAAATACAAATCCGTCACAAAATCATCAACAATTATAGATGAAGAAAGTTTTGCATTAAAAAGTGATTTTGCAAAACGTATTCGCTTTTCATTCACATTGCTATCCCATTTTTTCCCAAATCTTAACAGACATTTACGGTGAACCCCTCGATATCTTGACAAAAACTCATTAGAGTAAACAAACCCCCAAGGCCTTTTCTCTGCCCTATATGGCATTGCGTAAAAGGTGGGAATTGTTCGACGCAATTGTTTTCGCCCACTGCGATCTGCATAAGTAAAGTTAGAGGAAACATACTGCTCATCTTGACTGTAATAATAACTAACCAATGCAGACAAAAGTTGCAGATCATCACTTGTCAAAAATTTTGCACGTTCAGTTCCCTTCGCCAAAAGATTATAAATTGATGCCAAATGATTATTATTTATGCATACTTGTATAATTCCTGCCCTAATAGCCATTTATACACCCCCATCATAAATTGGCTATATTATAACACAAAATTATAAACTTTTCAATAGTTTTAGAAATTATTCGTTACGCCCTCTTTTAAACGCAATGTAATCATCGATTTTATTTTCTAGTTCGTTAAGTTTTGCCTCGTCCAATTTTTTTTGTAAAAATTTCAATTTACTCTTCATCAACAACTCCTTATTTCTCACATATAGTTTTTATTAATAACGCTAATAATATACTTAATAAAGAATAAACTTGACTTGCAAATAGATAATTGTTAAAATATTTATATACAGATAAGGAGCAACTATGTTTTTTAGTAAGGAATTTAAAAGGTTAGACAACGAAATCACAAATTCAAAAAGTCCACACGACGAGGAAGATGAAGTAACTATAAACATCAAATCAAACTGCGATGAACAAATTTTTTCATCTTACAACTTTGATAATAAAACGTCTATAAATAGCGAACTGTCAAATTACATATGGGACAACGCAAAGCTTGCACCCCTATATAAAAGCTACAAATTACAAATATATTGTAAAGAGAATATTGATGAAAAAGATGTTAAACTTGCACTTCAATCACACTACCGACGCGAGTATATCGAACTAAAGGATGAGTTCAATAAAACAAGATTTTTTTCCTTTGCGTGTCTATTGCTCGGAGTACTCTCAATCCTTTCATTGATTGTATTAATTAACTTAAGTGCACATTACATAATCACAACAATAATGGAAATAGTTGCTTGGGTATTTGTCTGGGAATCTGTTGACAGCTTCTTTTTAAAAAGCTCAAATCAAAAACGTACATTAATACGACTAATGCGGTTGTACTCAGCAAAAATAATAATAAAAACAAATGCAATAGACAATAATAACAATAATAGTCAAATAGGAGTTATAAATGAGAATTGAATTGAATCCAGATAAGAATATAGTTGAAAAGATTTAAGAAGGACTTAAACGAACAGGCGGGTATTGTCCTTGTCGCATTGAAAGAACACCAGAAAATAAATGTATGTGCGAAGAATTTAAAAAACAAATCGCAGACCCAAATTATGAAGGGTTCTGCCACTGCATGTTATACTACAAACATAAATAAGGAGAATAAAAATGAGTGAAATAAATGTAAATATTGAAAATTTTAATGATGTAGTTATTAAAAGCGAAACACCGGTATTGGTTGACTTTTGGGCTCCTTGGTGTGGTCCTTGCATGATGCTTGCACAACACATAGAAGAAATTGCAAATGAATTCCAAGATAAGTTAACCGTAGCAAAGATCAATGTTGATAATAATAATAACCTAGCTATGAAATATCAAATTTCTAGCATTCCTACTCTAATACTATTTAAGGCTGGAAGAATTATCGGAACCTCTGTGGGTTATAAATCTAAAAGCGAATTAATTGAATATTTTGGATTAAATAAGTTATAAAATAAAAAAACCAAATTGAATTTCTCAATTTGGTTTTTCTTTAATCTTCAAGACCTAAGCACTCTGCATCCAAAGAACATTCTCCACTGTCAACAAACGCTTGGATCTCCTCATTTGTTGCTTTTCTAAACCTTGGCTCAACAACCTCACCTTTCACACCAAGAATGTTGTCAGCAAAAGACTCGATTGGCCTTGCATAAAACTTTCCATTATTTAAGCCTTGATATACTATCAACAACTCATCTCTATCCGAATGCGAGGCTGTGCAAATAACATAAACGAAACCACCTTTATAATGTCTATACACTCCCTTTTCTATATCTCTCACTATACTCCCCCCTTAGACCTATTTCTTATTTAAATTTTAACTAAAGCGACTAGTAATCCCAGTC
>JAGBBI010000152.1 GCA_017938565.1 Clostridia bacterium | reverse complement strand
GTACTTGTAGTATGCGTTAGGGTCATAATCTCATAGCTGAGAATAAAGGAGCTTGCTTGCGATGAATAAGATTAAAAAATCAATTAGCTTAGTATTTGTTTTAATCATAACAATACTGCTGTGTAGTTGTGATGTTGCCCCGTCCTCAAATGATGGTAATAACATATCTGAAACATCTGGAATAAATGAACAATCTGTATTTGTTGGCGAATGGAAATGTCTAAAAGAAAATTCCTGCAACAATATGGAAATAACACTTTCCATTACACAGGAGAATGGAGAACTTAATGTTGTAAGAGATATGCAGAGTGATTCTCCATCTGGGTCTAAAATCACTTTCTCTGTTGATATTCCTGAGGGAACTTCTTTTTACTCGTCACATACAAAAGGTACATATGAACTGAATGATAGTGTGTTACAAGAAACATTTGAAAACGGCAAAACAAATTACTACTCTGTTACCGGTGAGCTATCGACAAATATTTGTGAGTTTCCTTTCTGCTCAAAAGAATGTGGAGATGTAACATATTGTGAGACCCATAACACAACTGATAAAAGATATAGTTCTTTAACCGATTCAAACAAGCAATCAATTTGTTATTATATAGAAGGAAGATATGATTACTACGATAGCCTTAATAATGGCTATGCTGGTGATAAATATTCTGACCAAATAATGCAGGAAGCAGCATCTAAATATGGAATTACCTCCGAACAGGCATACATAATTTGGATGAATTACTACTCATATTAAGGAAGGTAATAGATATGGCTCTTATCAAATGTCCTGAGTGTGGAAAAGAAATTTCGGACAAGTCATCGGCTTGTATTCATTGTGGATTCCCTCTTGAAGCTGCTGAGCCGAAAGAGAATGTAAATAGTATTGTCGATTTGTTTAAATCATATGCCGCTAATAGTGCATCTGTTGGAGATGTCAGCAACATCTTATCAAGTGTTATGCAAGAGGTTTACAACATTAAACAGTCTCACAGTGAACAAGAAGCGGCTGACTTAATAGCAAAAGGCATTATTGATGGTTTAATTATGATTCCAGACAAAATTAGCTGGATGAATGGTAAGCTATACTGTGAGATAATAAACTATAAGGCTATGTCTGCTGAAGGTATGGATTATTTCACTAATCAGCTTTATTCTGTTCTCTCTATTCAAAAATTCTATGATGATGGTAGTGGTGGCTACTGCTACATTACACCGTTCTTTTATGCCACATATATGGTTTTGCAATACGGCTCTGAGAATAACAAGGCAAAACTAATGACCATACTTAAACATCCCTATGCTGGTACTAAACAATCTTGGTATGATAATGTTGTTTCTATGTTCCGGCAAAATGGTGGCTGTAATTCAATGCAGAAAATAGCAGCGGTTCAAAGTGATTTGCAAAGCAGTTTCCAGAGCATTAAATGCCCCGTGTGTGGCTCTACCAGAGTCAATAAAATCTCAACGGCAAATAGGCTTACGTCCGTGTTTGCTTTCGGTCTGGCTTCATCTAAGATTGGCAAACAGTATGAATGTAAGAGTTGTAGACATAAATGGTAATGGGAGAAAAGAAGATGGGTAAACATTATTATTGTCCGTATTGCGGTGAAACACAATTTCCCCATAGAACGGAATGCGTAAAGTGTCATTCCCGTGTTGGCTTGGTTGAGTCAAAGTATGACAGCTCATATTATCAGGAAATGTCGCAAAAGCGTTGCGGTGATTTTTCTCAATGGTATTCCGTTCTCTTACAGGAAATCAGACAAAATCCGTTATTCAATGAGGATTTATATTATGGCTCAGAGTATAAACAAACAAAGTCTCAGCCTAAGACAAAAGCCAAAGAAGTAGTTGAGGATGACAAAGCAAGGCAAGCAAAAGCCATAAAGGAACTTGAAACTAAAAAAGCGAATAGTGGTAAGTATAGCCTTATTTCTGCTTTAATATCTATCGGCTCATTTGGATTAGCATTTGTGGTAGCACTTTTAAGCATTGAATTTATGATTTGGGTATGTGTCATTGCATCTGCTATTGGCTTCTTTGCATTTTTAGGTTTTTTAGGAGAGTGGCGAACATATCAAAAAGATTTAGCGTTAGTCAAAGGCAATTTTAAAGAGTATGAAAAACTACTCGCTAAGAGAGCAGAAGATAACGCAAATTTCCAGCAAGCACAACAGCAACAATGGCAAAATACACATCCGGTCTGCCC
>JAGBBI010000151.1 GCA_017938565.1 Clostridia bacterium | reverse complement strand
TGCTCGTTCATTGAAGGAGGCATTCTATTTGGAGGATTTCGCTGCTATCGAGAAGGAGTTCCCCAACTTCAAGTTCCACTTGGCTTTGGACCGTCCCGATCCGGCAGCCGATGCAGCTGGTGTTGAGTACAAGGTTGGTTTCGTTCACAACGTACTGTACGAGAACTACCTGAAGAACCACGACGAGCCCGAGGCTTGCATCTACCTGATGTGTGGACCTCCGATGATGGCATCGTCGGTAGTGAATATGCTCGACAATCTGGGTGTTCCTTCGGAGAATATCCTCTTCGACAACTTCGGTGCATAATTCACAAAGTAAGCAGAAATAAATCAACAACAAATAGCAATAGGCAAGGTGCTAAAATTCAGCGTCTTGCCTATTCTTTTTCTATCAATCAATTTATTTTTATTTGTTGGGCGATTATTATTTTTGGTAAATTATTTGTTAGTCGTTTTGTTACTCCGTATATTTGCAGAAAATAATAATGCCCTATGAACTATAACCCCAAAGAACCAGTAAGAATACGCCTTAAGAAACTGAAGAACGGCAATCAGTCAATCTATCTCGACATCTACGACAATGGTCAGCGCAAATATGACTTTCTAAAGTTATACCTTAAACCTGAGCTATCGAATAAGGACGCACAAGAGAACAAAGCAACTATGGCGCTGGCTCAATCAATAAAGGCGCAACGCATTGTAGAACTTCGGCGAAGTTACGATATGTTCTTCACGAAGGATTTGCAGTCGGAATCTTTCACCGACTACCTGAGAGCCCAATATCAGCGATACAAGGATAAAGGCGGAGATAACTTTGCCCAAAGCTTTAAGAACTCGCTTAACCACCTTATTGGTTATGCCGGGGAAAACATCACATTCAAGAGAGTAAATAAGCGTTTCTTGCTCGGATATATTTCTTACCTTGATAATGTTAAGGGACGTGGTGGCAGGCCATTATCTCAATCATCAAAATATACCTACTTTAATACGCTGGTGATTGCTCTGAATAGAGCCGTGAAGGAGGGCTATATAAGCAAGAATCCCGCAAGCCTTATTCTTGCGGACCAAAAGCCAAAATCCGTACAGGGCAAAAGAGAGTTTCTTACTGTCGAGGAGGTTAAGCAGCTCATTGCTACCCCCTGCGAATATGATATTATCAAGAAGGCGTTTTTGTTTAGCTGCTTCTCAGGTTTGCGTCTTTCCGATATTAGAGCATTAAAGTGGCAAGATATTGCAGATATTAGTGGCGGCAGAAAGCAAGTGCGAGTTCTTCAGCAAAAGACAAGGCGACCTGTTGATATTCCTCTCTCGGAAAATGCTCTTGCTCATCTACCTGAGAAAGGGGCCGATGAGTTTGTATTCAAACTGCCTATGACGTGGGTCATCGAAAAGTATATAAAGATATGGTGTAAAGATGCCGGTATTACAAAACACATTACTTATCATTGCTCCCGTCATACTTGCGCCACAACCCTGCTTACTTATGGTGTGGATATTTACACTGTGTCAAAGCTGCTTGGCCATACTCGAATACAAACTACGGAGATATATGCTGATATTATCAGCGACAAGAAGATCGCAGCCGTGGATTTGATTCCGAAATTGTAAACAAATAGCCGAGGGGACTCGGCTATTTATACGATATTCTTATCCTAAACTCTAATTTGCAAGGGCAAGAGTGATTATGCTTTTTAGATTCTTTACCCGTACAATTTATAACATACTCCTTCTCGCTTTCTTTATTAGCAACCATAGATGATATAACACTATATAGGTCAAAGTATTTCTGAGTGCAATCATCGTTACGACACTCTATTCGGAAATTGCAGGCAAATGAATCTTTGTATGTTGCCTCTACAAACTTCTCATCACTTAAGTCCATTTCTGGAAATTTATAGTCTCTTTTATAGTCCACTTCTATCTCTTCCACATTCGGGAATATTTCGCAAATTCTCTCCATCGTTAATAAATAAAATTGGTCGTAATATTCTGTCCATATCTTTGTCGTATGGATAAAACGTTTCTTATTTCACACTGCGCTGATAAGTTCTCACAACACGAAGCCTCGTTGTTAGTGCAAAGGCTTGTACCACTTGCCCTGCTCTATAGTCAGTTAAATTATGTTCGCAAAGGGTTGCTCGATCGCCATAGCCCCAACTTCGAAGAACAAAAACTTAAACTCGAAGGTAGCCTTGAATTTGTTGCCGAACAGATGACTATGCAACTACTCCAGTTCTCTGGACATTGGGAAGACTTCAAGGAATAGCAAGATGCTACTCCTTATTAATGTAACTAAAAGGCAATAATATCAATGATATAAAGGATATTGCTATAGTTATAGTTGATGCTACTCCAAGTATCCATTGTAAAAAACCATATTCCATATCCAAAGTCCATACTACACGGATAGCGCTATATCCGTGAAAAACAAATGGAAAAATATTTATGATCTTCGAGACAATATTATTTCTTGTGAGCGGAATAAGTATTATTCCGACAATGGAATTCATTAAAGTCAGACAGACTGTAATAAATCCTCCTACAAACATCAAATAAAGGAGTAGCCAAGCCCATCCAACATCCATTACAAAAGGAATTGCCCATAAAAATAACAACCACAACAAATAACTTGCAATTACGCTATAGATAAGTGTTCCTAAAATTTGTAAGATCTTTTTCATATCATATATTACGTAAATTAATAAAACAAGCATTAATAGTATCTGCAATAATTTTCCAGTGTTTTATTGCATCAAGGGGATTTAGGCCAGTTATATTACGCGCTGGAGGACCATCTGGAGTTCTTAATGTTTTAATAATGGCCATTGGCATAAAATGAGAACAGCCTATTTCAATTTCTATTTCCGTTTTGAAATATTTTGTCCTTTCTTCTAATCTTTGTTTGATATTTATACTATCTGACATAACACTTGACGGCAGCCGTTTCTCTATCAGATGCAATATTGAATTGTGTATTTTTATCTTATGGAAAATTTCTATATATGAACATATTAGGCTTAATCTATCTAAAAGTTGGGCATCAAAATTTTTGGATAATACAGACATAACATCCCGATTATTTGTATTTAACAGATAAATACCCTCATTAAATATAACTTCATAACCGCAATTAATTATATCGGAAACAATATCAATATTGTTATTAGATATAGGTATTTCCACCTCTCCTCTTCGAAATAAAATATTATCTTGTATTTTCTCTAAACTCAATACTCCCATTCGACATTTTGGGCAAGACCACAACTGTTTTGTTACATCTTTTTTGACAATTGAAGTTTTACCACATTTAGTGCAATAATCAAAAGTGTTACGACCTCGAATGGCAAATTCAATCTTTGAGTAGGCTTCTATTTTTTTTAATAATGCTTTAGGCTCTTCTGTGCCTGATGAAAAATTTATAAAACTATTGCACTTTTTTATAATGCTTTCTATGATTGTCTGCTTTTGTATTTTTATATTTTTTAGGTTTATGCCTTTTGCTATAACTGTAAAGTCTTTGCAGTTATAGCACCATCCCGTATAAGTCTGAGGGTATTCTGCAATTTGCGGCACGTCTTTATACTTGTATATAGAAGAAGTATGCTGGTCATAATTATGCTCATAATCACAATGTGTACATTTTAATATTGTATATATTGCCATAATAATTACTTTATTTGTTTAATATCTGAATTACCTTATCTTTTAATCCCATCTTGATAAATTCATCATCATCTACCTCAAGTTCAACAACTATTTTGGTTGGGCTTTTTTTTGCGTTCACTAAAGTTTGCAATCGCTCAATCTCTTTTTCATAACTCTCGATTTTCTCTCTCATAATCCCATTCTCATCACTTAGTTGAACATCTTCTCCGAATAAAAAACTAATTGGCGTATTCAAAGTAATAGCCAAAGCC
>JAGBBI010000150.1 GCA_017938565.1 Clostridia bacterium | reverse complement strand
TCTTCAAAAAAAAGATAGTGAAGAAAACAAGCAGTTTGTTTACAATTTAGTAGAAAAGTACGGTCTTTCGGAGTTTTTAAACCACTACCCAAGCGAACTTTCGGGCGGTATGCGTCAAAGAGTTTCACTTATCAGAACACTCGCGACAAGACCCAAACTATTGCTTTTAGACGAACCATTTTCGGCTCTTGACTATCAAACTAGGCTTGGAATTCAAGACATTGTGTATAAAATAATTTTAGAAGAAAAACAAACTGCCATTCTTGTTACTCACGATATAAGTGAAGCAATTTCGATGTCTAATAGGATAATAATATTATCGAAACGACCTGCTCACGTAAAAAGCATAATCGAACTAAACTTCCCCAATACTCTTTCTCCATTTGAAAGACGAGGACACCCAAATTTTAGTAGTTATTTCAATCTGATTTGGGAGGAACTTAAAAATGAAGAATAACGTCAGACAATCTTTTTCCGATGAGCATTTACTATATCTAAAAAAAGAGCGTCGTAATAAAAATATTATAATTGGCGGAAGGATTTTAGTTTTGCTTATCTTCTTAGGATTATGGGAACTTCTAACAATTACAAAGGCAATTGACTCTTTTATATACAGCTCCCCTTCAAGAATAGTTAAGATGCTGATACAATTATTCCAAGAGGGCGACATTTTAAAGCATACTTTTGTTACGCTTTACGAAACAATTTTGGCTTTCGTAATTTCAATGGTGGTTGGAACAATTATTGCAATTCTACTCTTTTCAAGTGAACGAGCAAGGAATATTTTGGAGCCATATTTAGTCATTTTAAATAGTTTACCCAAAGTTGCACTTGGTCCATTAATTATTGTGTGGTTTGGCGCCGGCACAAAGGCAATTGTTGTGATGGGATTTTTAATTTGCATAATCATAACCATTGTTAGCCTTTTAAACAGCTTTATGTCGGTAAGTAAAGAGAAAATACTTTTACTTAAAACGCTTGGTGCAAATCGTTGGCAAATACTTACAAAACTTGTTATTCCTGAAAGCCTTCCATCATTTATTTCAGTATTGAAAATAAACGTCGGTATGAGTTGGGTTGGAACAATTATGGGTGAATATCTTGTAAGCAAAGCTGGTCTTGGTTACTTAATTGTTTACGGCGGATATATATTCAAACTCGACCTTGTAATGACAGCAATTTTAATTCTTTGCCTTTTGGCCGGGCTTATGTATTTACTTGTATCAATGCTTGAAAAATTTTTAATTAAAAAAAGAGGATCAAACAAAAAGAAGTGAAAAGTTTTTTCACTTCTTTTCAATTAAATTAAATAAAATGTTTTATATTTGGAATATAGCAATATTTTGAATCTTTGTAAGATAATATATAATCAAACATCTTTTTGCATTTTTCAGACACAGTATGCAATCTTACCACCCTGCCATCTGCACATTTTACTATTGGCAAAACATATCTCTTCTTTGCCTCAACCGAAACACTATACCACATTGGGTCGGGTTCTTCCGAGCGTCTTAATTTCTTTGCATAATTAAAGGCTTTTAAATTTTCGCCATTTTCACGTTTTAAAATGGAAAGAATTTCTTGTTCGCCTAGTTTATATAAATCTTCAATTTGTATTTTATTTCTGTTAATAAGCAGCCTTAAATTGTCTGCAATAAATTGCATAACCATTTTGTCTTCATTGTCTTGCATTTCAATAGTATACTTTGTTGCAAGCTCATAAAACTTTTCGGCACTTTGTGTGTTTAAAAAGCCTATTTCTTCTTCTCCAAATTCATTACGCAAAACTTTCATGTTTTTATAAACTTCAGAAATTTGCTCTAATGAATGTGTGTGCATAAGTATTAAGCAAAGAGAAAATATTCCATCAAGCCTATCAACGCATACCTTTGGCTTTTTATTTTCAACAACTGGATAACTTTCATAATCATCAAATATATCCAAAGGCACCTTATCTTTTAATAGCATATTTTTTAATTTATCAGAAGAAAAAACCACATCTTTCACCGATTTTTCAGATTTTGACTGATTTTTTGCATCTCCGAGCATAAAATCAACACAATGACTGAACGCAGGTGTTCCCAAATCGTGAAAAAGTGCAAGTATTGTTTGTTGTTTATTCCCAGTAAAATGATAAGTCATCAATGCAGTAGAAATTGAATGGTCAAGTCTTGAATACCAAAATCTTGGCGTAAACAAACTTGTATAATCACAGCCACAAAACATACCAACCCTGTCAAGCCTTTTAAACTCATCGCACTCCAAATATTTATCTATAAATTTTGGATATTTTCCATCACATAATGTGTCAAAATATGCACTTAAATCGCTATTCATTTTTACCCCATAAGTTTGTTTTTTATAATTTTAATAGTTATATTATAAATCAACTAAACCACCCTTGTCAAAGTTTTTAATATAAAAATAGATGTGAGCAAACTCACATCTATTTTAAACTTTATTCACCACTTTCCATTGTTTCTGGTAATTGTTCTAATACTCTATTTCGCAGTTATTATGTCTTTTTAACTAAAAATATTCTCCGCTTTAACAAATAGATCTTCATCTGACCATTCGCCAGATAAAGCCTTTATCGTAGGAATAATAGTTTCGTCATAAAATGATTTAAGATTTTTAGCAACAACACTTGAATCTTCACTTGAATCCTCAGCGCTTAATTTTGAAAGTAATTCTTTTACATATTGTTCAAGTTCTTTGTGTTTACCTTCACTACAAGCACGCTCAATATATTGACCACAAAAGAGCCTTGATCGTGTTTTCAATTGACGAAGTCCTACATCTGATATTGTAGACACTGAACTTGATCTACCTTTTATAACTTTATTATAAAAGGACTCTCCTTCGCCTAAACCTGCAATTGAAATTGCAAACATTGGAGCGTAGCCAGCATATTGATCAAAAGCAAAACGTTTTGAATCCTTGTTGTCAAGATTTAATGATGAATAAATGTCATTTAAATTTCCAGCGATGCTTGTTACACCCTCTGCATAATTTTCCAATTCTTTATTTATCTCTTCATTAGATGCCCCAGCGTCGAACATCGGCATTAATATTGACCTTCTCATATGAAACAATACTGCCGATTCCCATCTTATGTTTGGAAGTGTAGAGTCTTTAGTCGCTGCATATTCGTTATTTTCTCCACTACAATAACGCGGAATGCCAGTTTCGTCTGGTAAAAGATTTTTGTATACTTCTCTTTTCAAATTTTCTAATGCTGAATAATCGCTATATTTTTTTTGCAGGTCTACCTCTTTTAACTCCTGAAGCGGAAGTTCCTAAGTTATTTGCTTTCTTTTCCATTTATAATCCTCCATTTACTATATTATTTTTATTATATAAATCTTCAGTTTCTTTTGTCAACGTTTTAACAATATTGTTTTGTTATCACATAACCAAAAACCACTTTTATGTGATTGCTTTTGCAAGTTCTTTACTTAACTGCCTTTATAAATTGGGCGCTGTCGGACTTATTAAAGTCTGCATTTTCAGAAATATACGCTTTTCTTGCTTCGATATTATCGCCCATTAGGGCTGTGATTAGTCTTTCAGCTTCGGCAGCGTCTTCAATTGTTACTTGAACCAAAGTCCTGTCTTTTGGGTTCATTGTTGTTTCCCAAAGTTGCTCTGGGTCCATTTCACCAAGGCCTTTGTATCTTTGTATTACATACCCCTTACCAAATCTTGCAGTAACCTCTGGGAGTTCGGCATCGCTGTAAACATATTCAATTTCATCTTTCTTTTGAACTCTGTAAAGCGGTGGCATACCAATAAACACGTGCCCCTCATTAATAAGTTCCTTCATATACCTGAAGAAGAAAGTTAAAAGAATTGCACGAATATGAGCACCGTCTTGGTCAGCATCGGCTAAGATAATTACCTTATGAAATTTCAAATCTTCTGGTCTAAAATCTTCCCCAAGCCCTGCCCCAAGAGCTGAAATAATTGTTCTTATTTCTTCATTTGCCAAAACTTGGTCAATCCTTTTCTTTTCAGCGTTTAATGGCTTTCCTCTAAGTGGCAAAATTGCTTGAAAATGACGGTCTCTTGCCATTTTGGCAGAGCCTCCCGCACTGTCGCCCTCAACGATAAATAATTCGTTAAGCTCTGGTTTTTTGCCCGTACAAGATGAAAGTTTTCCAACAAGATTAGAATTTTCAATACTATTTTTTTGTCTTGTGATTTCTTTAGCCTTTCTTGCCGCTTCACGAACTCGTGCCGCACCCAAAGCCTTTTCATAAATTGCGGTTAACTTCTTGCCTTTTTTATTGTCAGTTACATATTCAGTCAATTTCTCAACCACAACCGCTTCCACAGCAGGTCTTGCTTCAGGGTTGCCAAGTTTTGTCTTCGTTTGTCCTTCAAACTGAATATTCTTCATTTTAACAAGAAGAACGGCTGTTAAGCCCTCTCTGAAATCTTCACCCATTAAGTTTGGCTCTTTATCTTTTAACATATTAAGCCTTCTTAATTGGTCATTGAAAACTCTTGTAATTGCAGTCTTAAATCCGGTTTCGTGAGTTCCACCCTCATTTGTTGGAATGTTGTTTACATACGAGAACACACTTTCGCTGTAACTGTCTGTATATTGCATTGCAACAGCAACATATATCCCATCTTTTTCGCCTTCGATAAAAATTGGGTCGCTATGAATTTTTGTTTTTGTGTCATTTAAATATTGAACAAAATCTGAAAGACCACCATCATATTGATATTCTTTTTCATAAGTCTCTGCAAGTCTTTCATCTTTTAATGTAATTTTTACACCTTTATTTAAAAAAGCAAGTTCTTTCAAATGTTTTGCAATTGTGTCAAGAGAGAAATTTACAGTTTCAAAAATTCTTTTATCTGGTTTAAATGTAATCTTTGAGCCATGTTCTTTAGTCGACCCAATCTCTTTTAAAGGATAAACTGGAACCCCACCTTGGACCTTACCATTTGCACCAACTTTGCTTTCAAATCTTTGATTGTAAATTTTACCATTCTTTTTAACTTCAACTTCTAGCCATTCCGAAAGAGCGTTAACAACTGACGCACCAACACCGTGCAAGCCACCCGAGAAACTGTAATTGTCATTGTTAAACTTACCACCTGCGTGAAGTTGGGTGAATACTACTTCAACACCACTTACTTTTAAGGTCGGATGTATATCAACTGGAATACCACGACCGTCATCTTGAATTGAAATCGAACCGTCTTTATGAATAACAACATCAATTCTTGTCGCAAATTTATTAGTTGCTTCGTCAATTGCGTTGTCGACAATTTCCCAAACCAAGTGATGCAATCCCTTAATACCAGTTGTACCAATGTACATACCTGGACGAAGTCTTACAGCATCTAACCCTTCCAATACTTGTATATCTTTTGCGTCATACGCTTTCTCTTTTACATTATCTTTTGTTGCCATATATACCTCTAAAAAGTTTGTTTCCAAAGTTATTATATCACACGAACTCCTTGAAAATCAAACGTTTGAAAGGTTTTTTTATTGGCGACAAAATCTTCTATAAAAGTATAATATCTTTTTACTTTTCATATAATAACATCAAAGGAGTTGTTAAATGAAGAAATATAACTCAATTGTACTAACTGGTGGCGGTACCATGGGACACGTCAGCCCTAATCTTTCAATACTCCCTGAACTTATGAATACCTTTGAAAATGTCTATTACATTGGAAGTGTTCAAGGAATTGAAAAAGATAAAATTGCTCAATTTAATAAAAAACTTTCGCCAAGCCAAAAACGAGTGGATTATGTTGGTATCCCTACCGTTAAACTTGACCGAGTCAAATGGTATAAAAACTTTTCATTGCCATTTAAACTTTTAAAAGGCATATCCGAAGCCAAGCACGCATTAAGGCGAGCAAACCCAGATGTTGTGTTTTCAAAAGGTGGCTTTGTGGCTGTCCCAGTTGTTATTGCTGCACATCAATTAAAAATTCCGATTGTAATTCACGAGTCGGATTTGACTTTGGGCTTAGCCAATAAAATTTCAGCAAAGCGTGCAAGCACTGTGTGTACAACGTTCCCAGAAACTGCCAAAAAAACGGTAAATGGTGTATATACAGGAAGCCCAATCAATTCTAAACTTTTCTTGGGTGATGCAAATCGAGTAAAAGAAAAATATAAATTACACCCTGGAATGAAAACAATCACGATAACTGGAGGAAGTCTTGGAGCAACACCAATTAATGATGCTGTTGTCAAACTTTTGCCATATTTAACGCTTAAATATAATGTAATTCATTTAACCGGCAAGGGTAAAAAAGTAAATTTTAAACATAACAACTATCATCAACTTGAATTTTCTGATGATATTGGAAGTATTTTTAAGGCAAGCGACCTTGTTATTTCTAGGGCTGGAAGCAATACGATTTTTGAACTTGCCTCGCTTAAAATTCCAATGCTTCTTATCCCCCTTCCAAAATCAGCGTCAAGAGGCGACCAAATCGACAACGCCGAATATTTTAAATCGCTTGGAATTGCAAATGTGATAAATCAAGAAGACTTAGATTACAAATTTAAAGACACCATCGAAGAAACCATACAAAATCTTTATAAATATAAAAAAGAGTTTAATAAACTTAC
>JAGBBI010000149.1 GCA_017938565.1 Clostridia bacterium | reverse complement strand
TATGGGTGTTTTCTTTGCAGTTAAACTTGGTATTGGCTATGCTCAAACCGAGACAACTGAAAAGAGAGAAGAAGCTAAGAAGCGTCTTATTGGTGCTATCATCGGTTTCGGTATCGGAATCGTTGCTGCTGCATTAATGTGGTGGATGTTTACAAGCAAAGTACTTGATGGTTTATTCCAATAGTATAAAGCAAGCAGATGAGAACATTCGTGGGGTGTGTATGCAAATTTTAAGCATCCTGCGAATGTTTTTTGTTTACTTAAATTTTTTGGTTTTTAACAAATTTCAAAAAAAATGCACAAATTTTTTGTTTGTGCCTTTTTTATTTGGTTAAAATATTCAATTATGTTAAACTTTACTTAGTTTATATAATTAATTGCTAATTAGAATTATTTATTATTATGTTTTAATAATAAAAGCCAAATAAAATTCACAAAATACTAATGGATTTATACAAGACAAGCGAAAGAGAGAGGAAGAATTAATGTACAGTAATTTTATGATGAAATTGATGAATATTTTACCTATCCTTGCAACAAACGGCGCAGGCCGTGCAAATGGAAGTGGTGGTGGCGGAAGTCTGGTTGGCGGGCTTGCGAATGTTTTGGCTTGGCTTGGTCAAATATTGGTTAATGTCGTCGTAACAGTTTGGGGCTGGATAATTTCATTGTTGTATTTTATTGTTAAGCTTGTTTTGAACATTATGGACGTACTTCAGTTTTTCGTGAACAAACTTGTTGGTATTGATATATATAACAATCCGGATTGGACAGACATCGTAAGTTTTAAAGATAGCGACTTAATTGTAAAACTTATTACAAGTGAAACGGTTCTAAAACTCTTCCGTTCGGTTTTAATTCTTTCGGGTGTTCTGCTTATTATCTTTTGCATTATCTCAATTGTAAAATCTAATTTTGATTCGGCTATGGGTGCTGATGACGGGAAAGAAGGTCAAGCACAAAAGGTTATGAAAAAGGCGGTTAAGTCAATATTCTTCTGCTTTTTAACTCCATTTTTATTGATAGTTGGAATTTTGGGCTCAAATGTTTTACTTGCAAGTTTATGTAATGCAATTAACGGAGATAACAACCTATCGCTTGGCGGTATAATATTTACCACATCAGCCTATGACGCAAATAAATATCGTATTTATGCAAAAAATGGTCAGCGAGTCCCGATGTACTATGGCGATGCGACAATGGTAATCAATATGGGTGATTATCAAGAAGACGCCGATATGAGAAACCTGTTCTATTATATGGCAAAGGGCGATGTTTACATTGAGGGTATTACCGAAGATACAATTGCAAAGCGTGATGCTGGAGATTATGACAGATGGTATTCAGATATTCTTTCAATGGATAAAAACACATACGCATATTTTGGTAATCCATTCCAACAAACTAATATGACAACGTTACAGAAGGCTTTGGGATTCTCGGTTGGAAATATTTTTGACGGAAGCGAAGTTGGATCAAGCGATGTCGCTACCGCTTTTGAAAGTGATTTCCAAGAATGGTATGCTGAATATTTCGACAGTACACCACTAAATGATATTGGCCAAGGTAGTGAAATACGAAGGAAGATAAATGGTTGGAACTCAAATTCTAACTGGTATAAAAACTGGAGCATTGATACCCTCTCTGTCGACTTTTCGGCATCGTATTATACATCGGCGGATAACTTGTATTTCAACAGTACAGGTGCATATGTTGATATCTTGGATAATACCGAAGCATATGCAGAATATGAAACTTTTGCAACAACTCCACTTGAGTATTACGTTATGGCTGATTTATTGGATTTTGCTATAGAATATAATATCCAACTTTATTACGTCAATGCTGACAATACTTATATTGAATGGTCAAACATTTCGATTAACGATAAGGAAGAAGATAATGTAGATGTTTCAACATATTGCAGTGAATATGCAGTGTTTAGATACTATGAGGGTGGTGAGCCAAGATATTACACTTATTACGGAACGGTTGATGAGGCTGTTGGTGAGAACAAAATAACACAAACACAGGACGGAGAAAAAGTTAAATATACACTGAATACAAATGGAGCTGAACTCGACCTTTTATCAAAGGATGCTTTTTATGTAAGTTATTATGATGGAACAAACCGATTGTATTGGTCGGAAGATGGTGAATATCGTGAAAGAGATGGTTCAACTTATATAGTTTGTACTAAAGATGCTGACTCGGGTTATTTTGTTCCAATTACGCAAGAAACTACAAAATTTCAGTCGGACTTCTTAGCAGAAGAATATGATGGGCCAATTGTTGCAAGGGGAATCTTCGATAAAACCTCGATGATACCACAAGCAACACCACAACCAACCGCAATTCGTGAACAATTTGTTGATGATGCAGGGAATGAGGTTGCTATTGTTGAAAGTAATGATGCACTAAGTTTACAGGTTGTCAATTATGACCAAGGAAATCCTATTGAAAATGAAAGTCTTTCTTCGTTTATCGGTTTTACAACTGATGACGCAAACGCCATAAGTGGAAATCTGATTGTAGAAGATGAGGCAGGCAAAGACGT
>JAGBBI010000148.1 GCA_017938565.1 Clostridia bacterium | reverse complement strand
TTATAACCGAATTTGTTAATGAATTTGGCTATCCACCTACCGTGCGTGAAATTTGTAAAGAGTTAAACGTAAGTTCTTCTGCTACTGCACATTATTATCTTGATAAACTTGAAGCACAAGGTTTGATTAAACGCTCAAGTACAAAAAATCGTGCGATAGAGGTCATTGGTGTCAAAAAAAACATCATAAAACCATCAGAGATTACTTATGCCCCACTACTTGGAAAAGTTGCTGCCGGAGTCCCAATTCTCGCTACTGAAAATTTGGAAGAAAATTTATGTCTTCCAAAATCGATGTTTAGCTCTGATGAATTATTTGCGACTACTGTTGCTGGCGAAAGTATGGTTAATGCTGGAATTTTTAATGGAGATAAAATTATTGTAAAAAAACAAAATACTGCAAGAAATGGTGAAATTGTGGTTGCATTAATAGATGACAGTGCTACAGTTAAACGATTTTATAAAGAAGACGGTTATATCAGACTTCAACCCGAAAATGACTTTATGGAGCCAATTATTGTTAACGACTGCACAATTTTGGGAGTAGTAGTTGGACTACTTCGTAAATTTTAGTGAAATATTTCATATAATATATGGTAACTTGACAATAATCATATTTGGGTGTATAATATTTCAATAAAATTTGCTTACCTGACAAGAGATTATATCAAGTCAAATTTTGATAAGCAAATTTAGGAGAAAAAATGGTTGTCCCGAGTACAATTATTTTAGCACAAAATATTTTAGGAAAAATCACTTCAGGAGATATTTTTCTATTAGTTAGCATCGTTATCTTAATTTTTTGTTCGGCATTTTGCTCAGCAAGTGAAACAGCATACAGCTCAAGTAATTCACTAAGACTTAAATCATTAGCCGAAGAAAAACGAAGTGGTGCAAGAAAAGCAATTTATATTGCAGAAAATTTTGAAAGAGCACTATCTTGTATTCTTACTTTTAACAACCTTGTAAATATCGCCTGCACAACTATTGCTGGATATTTATTTGGTAAGTTTATTTTAAATCCAACAATCTCTAACCTTCTTAATACAGTTGTTTTAACAGTCATTATTTTAATATTTGGTGAAATTTTTCCAAAAGCAAAAGCAAAAGCAAATCCAGAAAAATATGCATTAAAATTTTCTGGTGGCGTGTATTTTCTTTTAAAATATTCGGTTATATACTACCCTTTTTATTGGTTGCAAAGAAAAATGACCAAAAGGAAAGAAAGCGAGGTTGTTCCAACTGTAACGGAAACTGAACTTGAAAGCATTATTGACACCATGGAAGAGGAAGGTGTCATTGACCACGACAATAAAGAAATCTTGCAGGGTGCAATAAGTTTAGGCGAACAATCCGCTTATGACGTTATGACACATAGAAAAGACGTAGTTTTTGTAGAAGAAAACGATGAAGTCGAATCAGTTAAAAAGTTGTTTATTGAATACCAATATTCAAGACTACCAGTATACAGTGGAACTAGAGATAATGTCGTAGGCGTTCTTAACCAAAAAGACTTCTTCACTGCCCTACTTACATCAAACAGGCCTGTTTCAATCAAGAAACTTATGACAACCCCTCACTTCATATCCGAAGAAATGAAGCTTGACGATGTAATTCGTGAGTTGCAAAAAGCGAAAAAACATTTGGCTATTGTTATTGACGAGCAAGGCGGGACAAGTGGATTAGTAACACTTGAAGACTGTATTGAATGTATGGTCGGGGAAATTTACGACGAACACGACGAAGAACAAGACCACGACAATATCCAACAACTTGAAGACGGCTCGTTTATCATTGACGCAGATACCGAATTGACAGAGTTGTTTGACGTACTTGAAATTGAGCATATTCCGGAGTCGAATTATACAACGGTTGGCGGTCTTATATTTGAAAAATCCGAAGAACTTTGTGATGTAAATGATGTGGTGAATATCAATACAATTGATGAGCAAATTGACGAGCATGGGAATTTCATATCAAAGGCAATTACTCTTGTGTTTACAATACTTGCAATCGAAAGTAAAAAAATAACGCAATTAAAACTAGAAATTATTCAAGAAGAACCAGTCATATCAAAAGATGAAGAATAATTTGTAAATTGTAAATATAACAAAAATATTACATAATAAAAACTCTATCTATGCGATAGAGTTTTTTTATTATCATAAAGCGCCATAAAATGATGGACGTTTGCTAAGAAGTTTAGATAATGCAATTGGTCGGTATGGAAAGTCTTTAATTTGCCCTTTAATAAATTCTTCAAGTTCCTGCCTATCCATTTCATAAACTTCGTTTTTTAATCTATCATTTATCTTAAATTTACCTCCAGCGACTTCATTATCCCCTACTACAATAACATAAGGGACCCACTCTTGTCTTGCACGAACAAGTTTCTTGCCAAGCTTCTCGTTCCTATCGTCGATGTCATATCTAACACCATCAAAATGTAGGCTTTCGCAAAAATTTAGATGTGCCTCATTATTTACAGGCAATATTCTCAATTGTACCGGAGACAACCACAAAGGAAGAACTGGTCTTTCAAGTTTTAATGCTTCTTCTAGTATTGCATACATACACCTTTCAACTGCTCCAACTGATGAATGTATTATTACACAATTTTCCTTTTCTCCCTTTTCGTTTGCATATACGATATTATAAACTTTGCCCTCTTTTACATCAAATTGAACTGTAGATAATTGTTGATTCCCATGAACACTATCAATTGACTGCCATTCATGTTTCATAGCCCAATAATGTTTCATTTTATCCATTCTTTCAATAAATAGCGGACGACCTGCATATTTTACAAGTTCTAATAAATCTGATTTAAACTTTTCATAAAAATCATCAACTATTCTTAATACATTTGCATATTTAATACCCATACCCGAGTTTAAATCTTCATATTTACAGCAAATTTCCTTATATTCTTTAATTGCCTGTTCTTCATCTTTGCAGAAACAATGTATATCTGCCATATGGAAAAACCTATCCCTTTTAAGACCAGACAGCTCACCCGATTTTTCATATCTAAAATTTTCTGAATACTCAAAAAATCTTAAAGGCAGTTGCTTATAGCTAAACCCTGCTTGTTGCACCATCTTAAACAGCCCAAAATCTGCAGCGAATCTTAATATAAATTCTTTATTAGGGTCATCCGGAACCCTGACTGAGTAATGTCTTTCATGAAATGACCCACACTGAGCCAAAATTTGTTCATCTGCTTTATTATAAAACAAAGGCGAAGCTATTTCCATTGCACCTAATTCATATTTAGCAATTCTTTCTTGCCAATCTTTAATCAAACTAAACATAAGTTGACCATTTGGATACATTCTATGATTTCCGCTATCACTAGAACTTTCATTATCTGCAAGTTCTAGTCTTTTCATCTCTTTAATAGACGGAGCTTCTTGCTTTACTTCACCAGGTAATTCTTCCGCTTTTACGTAATCTATAAGCTCTGGATATCCATATTCTTCCAAAACTTTTAATACTTGTTCCTTATTAGACAAGTCTAACTTTATTTCTTCCCCATTTGGAAGCAATAGAAAATAATCTTTCTTTATATCTTTAACTATTTCCTCACGATTTTTTAATTCCATAATATTTCTCCTTAATTTTCAAAATGTTTATATAGTTTATAAATAACTTCTCAAGTTAACCCTTTCGGGTAATAATTCTAATTTTTCTTATGACTAAATATATCATAATTCCTCCTAAAAACAAAAGACAGTAATACTTTTTATTGTTACTGTCTTTACTTATGACATATCTACAACTAAAAAATATAAAAAGACAGCAACTTCTGGAGTTTTGTTGCTGTCTTAATTGACTAATTAAATTGCCACGCACAAAACACCATATTATATTAATATGGTTGGGGTGGTTATATTAAGTTGGAAAATTACTGCGTTTTTCATAATTTCTCTCCTTAACGATTATTAGTATACACCATATTAATCAAAATGTCAATATTTATCTTAGTTTTTGCATATTCTCATTTTAATTGCAACAGGTTTTATTTTAGAACTATGTAAATTTAATACTTCTAGTTCTTTCTTTTTTTGTGTAAAATAAGATTTATAAAGTTCTTTTATTTGTGTCCAAAATAATAAATAAATTTTAAAGAATATAATACAAATTTAAAATTGATATGTTATAATATTATAGGAGGATTTATTATGGACATTTGGAATAATAAACAAGTATTAGATATTACGGGTAATATTTCAATAAAAGAGAAAAAAGATGAAGCTCTTTGCAATGAAGTTTATTTTGTTAATGCTGAAAATGGGAAATTTATCTTAAAGATTGCTCACGGTAAGATTCGCCAAAATGAACTTGAAAAAGAATATCATATAATTACTGAATTAAAAGATAATATCAAGTTGCCACAAATATACCTATATGTGAAAGAAAAAGATTGTTCGTTCTTTGTAATGCAATATATTGAAGGTTTAAAACC
>JAGBBI010000147.1 GCA_017938565.1 Clostridia bacterium | reverse complement strand
CGTCATCATCGTCATCATCAAAATCTTCTTCATCATCCTCGTCTTCGTCTATGTCGTCAAAATCGTCATATTCGAAATCATCTTCAACATCTCCACTAATTCTGTCGCTATCTTCTTCTTCGCTTTCGTCATCATCATCAAAATCTTCTTCATCAGCAAGAGATGATAGCGGAACCAACTCAACATCTCCGTCGTCAGAACTTGCCTCTTCATCTTCCCACTCTTCAATACTTGTTTGTTCTGAGCTGTCCTTTTCGTCTACGTCTTCCATTTCATCTTCATATTCATTTTGACGCTTGCAATCCTCACACATCTTTTGGTCTTGTGAAATAAAATTTTGACCACATACTGGACAAAGTTCCAATTCTTCGTCATCACCAATCCCGCCAAATGGCTCACCTGCAAGTTTTAATTCTGCCATACAAACAGGGCAATACCTATCAGTACTTTTAATATAGTTTAATTCACATCTTGGGCATTTAATGTAGGTAGGTTTTTTCATTTCTATATGTCTCCTTTGCATATATATGTAACTTGATTTAGTTGATGTTACTAATTGTAAATAGTAGTCAACTGCCAACTATTATATACAAAAGAATAAAAATTACAACTATTTTTTATAAGATTATGAAATATTTACACACCCTCTTCCAAGAGCATCTTATCAGCCACCAAAGCGATGAATTCTCCATTTGTAGGTTTTTCGTGCGTATCATATACTTTTAGACCAAAAACACTGTTAATATTTTCTATTTTGCCTTTATCCCAAGCAACTTCAATAGCGTGTCGAATTGCTCTTTCAACCTTGCTTGCGCTTGTGTCATAAAGATCTGCAATTGATGGATAAAGTTTCTTTGTGATTGAGTTGATAACCTGAGGGTCTCTTACTGCAATTTTAATTGCCTCTCTTAAAAACTGATAGCCCTTAATATGTGCTGGAATGCCTACAGTAATAAATATATTGGTAATTTTTTCTTCCAACTTTTTCTCTTTGTTGTAATTCTGTCTATCGGTATCAGTACAAACCTCTACTATCCTTCTTGCTAGGGTATTTGTATCAACTGGCTTAATCATATAGTAAAACACGCCCATTTGTATTGCTTTATTGATATAAAACCCTGAGTTCAATAGAGAAGTCATAATAAACTTAGTCTTTGGCACTTCTGCCTTAATTTTCGCTAGCAAGTCAAAACCATCACATTCCGGCAAAATTACATCCATTACTATAACGTCCGGCTCACAACTTATTGCTGTATCAACGGCATCTTCACCATCAACGCAACAAGCGACTACTTCTATTTGTTCTACCTCCTCTAAAGATTTTTTTACTTTTTGACAATCTTCTTGATTGTCGATTATCATCACGGTATGCTTTTTCATTCCCGCCTCCTATTTAAAAATTTTTTGTCGCTTAGCGACGAATGTGATTACAAGTCTAACACCAAAATACACAATGTGTTGTGTATATTTTTGTATATTTTTGTCTTAAACACGCCTAATTTCGAGATAATTTCTAAAAGTACTCAAAAAAGTGCATACTTTTATAAAATTTTGTCTCCAAACACATCTAATTGACATATTTTAAGTAAAAATAGCAAAAATAAACTCCACAACTTAATTATTGTGAAGTTTTTCGATATTATTCATTATGAAATCATAATTATTGCAATTTTTTAAGAAAACACACCTTTTTTCGTACTAATTCTCGTGGAAGCATATCAAGTGCATTAATAACGGCCTTATTATCTTCAAGTTGACAACCAGTATCTGCATAAATTATGTTATTTTTCATTATTCGTTCTAACATATTTTTTATAATAATTGCTGTTACCCCCATCTGCTGATATTTCGGTTTAACTCCAATAAGTGCCAATTCAAGATATTTAGGATGACGTATATCGTGTAACATATGGAAAATACCAAAAGGCAAAAACCTTCCCTTAGCCTTCTGCATTGCCCTGGCAAGAGACGGGTAAGCAACCCCAAATCCGGCAACTCGGTCTTCTTTGTCAAACACAATGGATACATAGTCTTTATCAATAATTAACTTAAATAAGTCAATTGTTTGTTTTACAAGTTTGTCATTAAAAGGCATTGTACCATAAAGAGGAGCGAAAGCCTCGTCAAGGACTTCAAATATTTCTTTACCATACTTATTTATTATCTCTTTTGTGTTTTTAAATGTTTTTTCGTGAAAGCCATATCTTCTTTCAATAACGCCCGCCATTCTTTCAACCTTATCATCTAGTTTCTCTGGCATAGAAATTCGCCACTCAACCCATCTTGCATCAGGTTCGTAACCATTGTTAATGATATGTTTTTCGTAATAATCGGCATTCCACGATCCCTGAAAAGTGCCTATAGTATTAAACCCATAAGTCAAAAGCCCTTCTCTTTCTAAGTCATTAAAGCCAAGCGGTCCGTGTATATCTTCCATCCCCATAGCCTTCGCCCAATCTTCAACGGCGGTCAAAAGTGCCTTCGCAACTTTTTCATCATCAATCAAATCAAACCTTGAGAAACGTGCGCGCTTGGAATTATTTTTTTCATTATATAATTTACAAATTATGCCCGCAACTCTTCCAACAACCTTTCCATCTTTGTACGCCAAAAAATATACTGCATCACAATCATCAAACGAAGCATTCTTCTTTGGATTTGTTAAATTGTATTCATCTAGTTCTATTGGTGGAACATAATATGGATTATTTTTATACAATTCCGTTGGAAATTTTACAAACTTCTTAAATTCTTTTTTAGATTTTACCTGTCTTACTTCTATCATAAGCAACCTCTCTAATATTTATCCATATATTAATTTTACATCGCCGTACAAACTTTTGGCAACTATTAATTCATAACTATACAAATTTTCAAATATTATAAAATATGAAAAAATTTTTAAAAGCCGTCATCATAACCACTCTGCTTGGCATATTAACTCGTATACTTGGATTTGTTATAAAAATTTATATTTCAAGGAAAATTGGTGCCGAAGCCCTTGGTTTTTATCAAATTTCACTAAGTGCATTTTTTCTGCTTTGTTCACTTGTTACAAGTGGATTACCGCTTGTAATATCAAGAAAAGTTGCAAAAGACAATTCCAACGAAGGCAAGGTAATAGGTGCAGGAATAATTGTTTGTCTTTGTATAACGTTAATTGTAGTTTGTGCAGTCGTATTCTTCCCCTCTCTCTTTAGCAGAATTTGGGGACAAAAGCAATCCTTAAACTGCTTATATATTCTATTGCCGGCAGTCTTTTTTACTGCACTATATGTTCCTTTTAGAGGCTCGTTTTGGGGCAATAAAAGTTTTTTTACACTAGGTTTTATTGAACTTCTTGAACAAATTATTCGATTTATTTGTTGCATCGTTGTTTTTTCTCTTGTAATTAATCTAACTGGCGAAATAAAAGCATCTTTAACTTATACCATCGCCTGCGCTGTTAGTTCAATAATAGCAATCGTTATTTTCTTTAAACAAGGGGGACGATTGAATTTCTCATTAAAAGGCATACCCCCTTTAATTAAAGAAAGTACACCCATTGCGATTGTACGAATTGGAACAAGCCTAATTGCAATGCTTATAAGCATTATTTTCCCAGCATCGCTTTCAGCAAGTGGAGCAAGCCTTACAACCGCTGTAAGCGAATATGGAATTGTTACTGGTATGGTGTTCCCATTATTGACCATTCCAGGCACAATCATTGGCTCTATTGCCGTTGCACTTTTACCCGAGCTATCAAGTCCTGACACGAACTCTGTTAAAAACCAAATTAATAAATCTGTTTCCTATTCCATAATTATATCATTAATACTATTCCCTATTTTTTTCATTCTTGGCGATGACATCGGATTATGGCTTTTCGGAAATGAACTTGCAGGAAAACTATTACAAGTTGGAAGCTTCCTTCTTTTACCCCTTGGACTTGCTCAAATATCTTCTGCAATATTAAACGCTTTAAATAAGGAAAAAATTGGACTTATAATAAACTTGTTGTGTAGCGCATTTTTAATCGGTTGTGTAATATTTTTACCAAAATTCTTGGGCATTTATTCATTAATCATAGGTTTTGGCGGAATGTCATTGTTGCAGACAATATTTTCTATTCTTTCAATAAGAAAATACTTAACCAAAGAACCTTTAAAAGTATTAATCAAAAATATTGCAATGTGTGTTCCTGCATGCTTATTCGCCCTATTCATAGATGGGATATGCACAAAGACAATGAATAGCACTATCCTATCAATAGTACTGTCATCTGGAGTTTCTGTATCATCACTTATTGTTTTACTTTTGACTTTTAATATGATTGACCTTTCAGAATTTCTTCCAAATCTTAAAAAACATAAAAAACAATAAAGACAAATTTCGACATTCCTAACCCCAAATTAATGAAATTTAAAATAAAAAACAAACAAACTATTACCATTATGATTAATATGTTTGTTCGTTCTATAATAATATTCTTATTCGTTTTGTTTGCTGTTAGATTTATGGGCAAAAGACAAGTGGGAGAAATGCAACCATTTGAGTTCGTTATAACTTTAATAATTGCCGACCTTGCGACCATTCCAATGTCGGAAATTTCCGTACCAATCCTTCACGGGATTATTCCTATTTTCAGTATAATAATACTTCATTTCTTTATATGTCTTATTTCAAGAAAAAGTATGAAAGCAAGATATTTAATAAGCGGACGCTCTGCAATTGTTGTTACTCCAAACGGCATAAATTATAAAGAATTAAAGGCATTAAATATGAACCTCGATGATTTAATTGAAGCACTTAGATGCTCAGATATTTACAATATCGACGACGTAGCATACGCAATCATTGAGACCAACGGAAAACTTTGCGTGATTAAAAAAGCGAACCAAGAAAATGTTACCCGAGAAGACATTAAAATCAAGCCCGAGCCCGCCAGCCTACCTGTTTCTATCATCATGGATAAAAAACTTATGACTGAGAACATTTCATTAACTGGGATTACCGAAAGCCAAATAGCAGAATGCATTAAAAAGGCCGGAGGAAAAACTCATAAAGACATCCTTTTGATGACCCTAGACGCAAATGGCGAAATATTTATTCAAGTTATTAACGGCAATGCAAAAAGTTTTACAATAGACTATAACGGACATGGACGTTGGTAGGAGGCAAACATATGACAAAAAAACTTATAGCGATATTTTGTTTTATAGCACTTATAATCTCAATGGGCGTGTTTGAATCAAATTACATAATTACTTCTTTTGACAGTTTATCCGCTGAGCTTGTTGTAATTGAGCGTACTTTAGCAAGCACTCCCGAATCTATTGACACCGAAGAAAATATTTCTACATTAAAAAATCTTCATCATAGATGGCAACACCGCACAAAAATATTAAAATTTTTTGTTTGGCACACCGGAATTAAAGACGTAGAAGTAGGCCTATCAAGAATTACGAGCTATACCGAAAGAAACAATTATGAAGAAGCGTATACCGAACTAAACAACTTAATCGATTACTGCAATCATTATAGTGAAGATTATCGATTTAGTATACAAAATGTAATTTAAGACAATGCGGTTCGTAGGTATTTCAATATCTTTGCCTCAATTCTACTAATTTGTACTTGAGAAACACCCATCATTTTTGCAATCTCGGTCTGTGTTTTACCTCTGAAATACCTTAACATTAACACCTTTCTTTCCTTAACTGGTAGCTTACTTATATGTTCTTTAAGCATAATCTTTTCAATTTCACTATCCTCGTTTTCTATTTTCACCAATTTATCTAAAAGATTTGGGCTTGACTCACTTTTATCTGAAGTTTTATCATAAAGATAAACCATACAAAATGCAGAGTCCATAGCCAATACCACATCGTGCTCATCAACACCAAATTCTTCGGCAATTTCTCGAGTGTTTGGAGCGTCCCGCCCCTCCCTTTTGTATTCATCTAAAAATTTATTGATTTTGATTGCAAGCGTCTTTATCGACCTTGCAATTTTTATTGACCCATCATCTCGCAAAAACCGCTTAATCTCACCGGCAATCATTGGAACAGCATAGGTTGAGAATTTAACACCATAATCCAAGCTAAAATTGTTGATAGCTTTTACAAATCCAACGCACCCAAGCTGATATAAGTCGTCATACTCAAGCGATTTCCTAGCAAATCTTCTGACAATACTTTTTATTAATGGATAGTTCCCATTAAGTAATTTCTCTTTTGCCTCTTCATCTCCACTTTGTGCAAGTCTTATTAACGTCTCAGTTTCTTCCGTAGAAAGCAACTGAAATTCACTCATACCGCAACATTCTCCGCCGAGATAATCTCTTTTGCCATACAAACAACGACGCCACCGCCAACATTTTCACAAACTTCTAACTCATCCATAAAAGTTTCCATAACAGTAAAACCCATTCCAGAACGTTCCTCATCCGGCTTCGTTGTAAAAAATGGTTGCATTGCCTTTTTTATGTCTTGAATACCAACACCGTTATCCGAAATTTTTAAAAACAGAACACTTCCAGCAAGTTTTGCTTGAATAGTAATAATCCCTTCTCCTTTATTGTAGCCATGTACTATACAATTGGTTACTGCTTCGCTTATTACTGTTTTAACGTCACTAATCTCTTCAATGCTAGGATTTAATTCAAGCAAAAAACTAGCGATTAAGTTCCTTGCAAGTTTTTCGTTTTCTTGTTTTGCCTCCATTTTAATCTCAATAGCATTATCAACTTTCATTTCTTCATTTTTAAATTTTTCAATCAATCTAAAACTTTCATTACTCATAAATTTCAACTCCTATATTTATTATCAAGCGACTTTAGGGATTATATTGTATATCCCCGTCATTTTTAAAATTCTGTCAACTGTACGATTTGGATTTTTAATGGAAAAAGAAATCAACGATGGTTCAAACTTTTTATATCTGCCAATCAGCACACCGATTCCTGTACTATCCATAAAAGATACATTCTGAAAATCTATAACCACTTGCGAAAATGGTTGCAATGATGAAAAAATATCATCCATCTGCTGTCTTACATAGGGTGCCGAACAATCATCCAGTTCGCCACATAGATTTACAACGCAACTACTTCCACTGCATTTATAAGTTACCTGCATTTTTCATACCTCCTTTTGACCATTGATTAGTAAATGATAACAACTCTCTCTAATTATTGCCAAAAATAAAAAAATCATAATTTGTCGTACTTTGAAAACATATCTATTGCAAAATAAAAACCCTAAGCGTGTTTTACGCTTAGGGTTTTGTATGT
>JAGBBI010000146.1 GCA_017938565.1 Clostridia bacterium | reverse complement strand
ATTTTCTTGTTGAGCAACCGTTAAACAATCTTCTTGCAATTTAGGATAAGAAACACCATCAATAAATTTCCAAAATTTCCCCAAACTACCAAGTTCTGCTGTTAAAACATTATCAATTTTTTCATATTTATAATCATAGTTGCAATGGCTTGTTATTGCTTCACTAAAATGACATGGAAGTAATGCAAATCCCCAATCATTGCCTAACAATGTTTTTTGTTCATTATTCATTATTTTTCTCCTAGAGCCTCTTTGATTTTTTTCTTTAAAAGTTCTGTTCCAATCTCGTCAATTTCGTCACGATTAACCATATAACCCCAACCATCATCCTCAGTCCAAACCTTATGTAATTTAGCACCGTGGTTTAGCAGTATGTTAATTGCTTTGAAATTATTTGGTTCAACTATAGTCAATGCTTCATCAAGTTCTTCTTGCGTAGCATTTTTACAAGCCTTTTCAACAAATTTGATGTCTTTATCTAAAACTTTAAGTAAGAATACATAATCTTTAATTAATTCAAATAAATTTTGAGGAAAACTTTTATTTTTTCGCAATTTAAAAGGATAATGTGGTGGATATAAATCATTTTTCCTATATTCTTCTTTGTTTATATATTTTTTTAAGTAATCAACATTTATTTCGTTTGACAAGTTTTTATCAAAAACATAAAAAGCAAAATCTGATTCTAATTTTTCACCATCTCTCTTTTGGAAGTCTTCTATTAAATAATGAATATTATTATCTAAAGAGTATTGGTAAATTTGTTTGTAATTCTTATTTTTTATTTGATTATACAAAATTTCACAAATACTTATTGGGTATTTTCTTAATGTTTTTTCATACAAATCAAAATCATTTATTTCAATAAGTTCATCGATTGAAACTATTCCGTCATGTATGGCTAAACGAAGTGCTTTTTCTTTGTTGGATAATTTCGAATTCTGTTTAATTTTTGATGCTTCAATTTGATAATCTAAATCATTAATAACATATATATCTTTATATAGAGAATTGTTGTAGTATTTATTTTTATAAACCTTGTTTGTGTCTTGTGCCATCTTTATCAAACCATATTGCTCATTGTCAAATAATACTTCAAACAATTCCTGAGGAAAGTTTACAAAACCTAAATATGTTGCTGCTATATCATAAGTTGGAATTTTACGTTCTGCATTATTTATATTAAATTTTAAAGCGTTATCAATCAACAATTTTGCTAGTGGCCAGTCTTTTTGTTTTGCCACATATAAAACTATATAAGGATATGATAATGCCGGCGCGTAATATTTATTTTGTTTATCTTCATAATTAGATAAAATAGCTTCTTTAATTTTATTATCAATATTGTCGTTATACATTAACAAATCAATTGTTTTATCTAATAATATTTTTCTTTTTACAGATACCAATCTTGAACCATTATATCCAATATATTCTTTATGAACTCCTAAATGATTATCTGTTTTGGAGTTTTGATGTTCTAGTCTAACAAAATCCCGAACTATCGATTCATCATTACATAATAATCTCATATAATAAAAATTTTCCAAGAAAGTAACATCATTTTTATTTTCATTTGTTAGTATAGTAAAGTTTTTTGTTAGTTCTTTAAATAAATTTTTACTTTTATATTCGAAAATGTAATCAAAAACATTTTTATGGTTTTCATCTTTATAGTTCAATGATAATTTTAATTCTCTATAGCTATTTACATTGTCTTCTTTCGTGCAGAGCTCTAATTTACTCATTGTAATAATTTTCTCTTCTTGTTCTTTTCCTGTCATTAAATAATCAAGGGTTACGCCAAAAAGTTCAGCTAACATTGGCAAAAACTCTATACTTGGGTCGCCCTTGTTAGATTCCCATTTTGAAATTGCTTTATCACTAACTTGTAATTTTTCAGCAAGTTCATTTTGAGTCCATCCTTTTTCTTTTCTCAATTTAGAAATAACATCTCCAATTTTGTGTTTTTTGTTGAACATAACATTTCCTCCTTATCACACCTAAATTGTATAATTTTCGCCAACAAAAGTCAACCTACGTGTTGTTACCTACGAAATGTAGAGATTTTTAACTTGCAAAATTTAACTCTACAAATTGTAGATATTATAACATAAATATGATAAAATTGTATTTGATTTATTAAACTTTTAAAAATTGTAAATAAACAAAATTTTTATTTAGCTTCAGTTCAACCTGAACTTTATTTGCTCCGCCAAGAGATAACAATCCGAACACTTTTGTTCGGATTGTTCTTTTACTTAAAATATTTTATTAACCTATGGAGATAGTCCCTAACGGCAATAAAAAAGTATGGTGTAAATGCAACAATGGGCATAAATGGGAAGCAAGAGTTGCAGATAGAAACAATGGGCAAGGTTGTCCAGAATGTTATAAAATTAAAAGAAAGAAAAAATAAAATTATTAATTCTCGTTTAAAAACATTAAAATAGTTTATAACAACTCTTACCAGTTTTAAACAGTCATAATAGCATATTTTTTATATATTAGATGTCAAGGGGGGCAAATTTTATTTATGTTTGACATTAGTTTATTTTCTAATATTAAATAATCTGTTATTTTACTTGCATTTTAAATATAGTAGGGCTCAACTTTTTGGTTTAAGAGCTCTTCTTTGGTAAGACTTGGTTGACACTTGGAAACTGACTGAAAAATCATCAAATATAACTCAAAATTTAATACATGCTGTTATGGCTCAGTTGGTAGAACCACCTTGGTAAGGTGGAGGGCCCGGGTTCGAATCCCGGTAACAGCTCCATAGAAAACCCTTATTTTATAAGGGTTTTTTCAATGTTCAATTCTTGGGATAGATTCGAACTATTTTGGATTTTTGACAACAATTGATAACAGTTTTCACTAAACTTCGCTCTTGAACCCAACTCAAAATTTAAACTTAAAAAATTATTCATCTAACCCCATCAAAAACCACCTAAAATCACCTTGTTTGTTGTCAAATTTGTAGTAAAACATTTATTTAACAAAAATCATTAACTTTTATAATAAAAAAGACTGAAATTAATCAGTCTTATTTCTACTCAAAGAATGATGATTGTAATTCTTTTAACGATTTTACTTCTCTTTCATGAATTTTATCTTCTTTTTCAATCTCCCCAAGCAAAAGTTTAGAAATTTTATTATGTTTAAGACAATTGTTTTTTACAGATTCTTGACTATAATTAGCATAACAATAAATACATCCGTGCCTACAAGTATTATATTGACCTATATCAATACTTTCGACACATCCACAAGATGCTCTTTGGTTTTTATCCTTTATAGCTTTAATTTTACAATCAACTATCTTGGATATTAAATTTGGATCAATACAACAAGACTTTTTAATTCCTAAATCTACTAAATCAATATCTTCACTACAAGTTCTTAATTCTATTCCATTTTTATCAGCTATTGGTTTTATTTTTTGTGCAATTTCAATCATTATATCGCGAGTTATCTCTTGAATTTTTAACTTTGATAAGTTATTTCTATTTTTATCATAAATATCCAAAAAACTAAAGACACAATTATTTGCGTAATTTTTTAATTTGCTTGCTATATAATCAAATCTATTAATATGCCATTCTAAATTATACTTTGGTGTTATTACTATCGGATCGTATCTCCAAATTACTTTTTCTTTTCCGTACTTATTGGATAAATAGATAAAACTTTCCAATCTTTCGTCTAAACTTGGCAAAGATGGTTCCATGTCATTTTCATAAGCATTTATTGTATATTGAAAATAAAATTTATATTTATCTTCGATTTCATCAAGATACTTAAACATCGGTTTTGGATTTTTGCTCCAAAACACAATACAATCTACAACATTTGGAGATAAATTAATCTTGCTTACACTATGGTAATTCATAGGGTTTCTTACTAAAACAACTTCTTCTCTCAAACGATTAATAAACCACTCACTATAAAAAGCGGGTATATCTGTTCTTCTACTAACACTTAATATCATATTTACCTCCTTATAGTTATTCTTGTATTATTTTCACAATCAATATTGCTACTGTTCACAATCTTTGCCTTAGTTATTTTTATTACACATCCTCTATTTATTTCTAGTTCTGTTATTTTTTGCTTGTAAAATAGAGATATTGGTATTGTTACCCAAATTTCTTTGTCCTTACATGAACAGTCACAAACTTTTATTCTAAATGAATCTTTCTTTTTGAATGAAAACAATATAAAAGCATTAAAAGATATTTCTTCGCCAATATGCTCGTTTATTTGTGATAATTGAATTTTATTTTGTTCAAGAATACACTTTAACAATCCATCTTTCCTTAAAACAATATACTCAAAGTAATGAAAATCTTTTATATTCTTTATAATTGAATTCTTCTTTAAATCTTCTATGATATTTGATTTTGGAATAAATGATTTTGCCATACATAATTGATTACAAGACGTTCCACAATTGCAAGGTGCAAAAATGTTTAAACAATATTTAGTTAAATTTTTCCTTGTTTGTGGTAAATAGTTTTTCAAACTTTTATCTGCCGGTTCAATAAAAATGATTGACCCTTGTTTCTTAAGTTTTGCAGATAATTCTTTAAGTAACGAATCAACAGTCTGCTCAGAAATATATTCATTTGCATTAAGCATATTACTTTCTAAAATCAAGTCAAAATTTATATCAAATATAGTTGTTGAAAAGTTATCGTCTATTGTTATGTTTTCGAATTGATATGTTATTTGCAAATTTTTAGGTATGTCTTTTTTGTAAAAGTCAAAAATCGAGTTAAAAATATCAATAAATTCTTTTTCTTTCTCAATCAAGAAAAGATTTAAAGAAAATTGCTGTTCTGGATTTTCTATTGCTAAATATTTATAAAAACTTATCAATCCAAATGTTGTTGAGCCAGGGCCGACACCCAACTCTAAAACATTAATTGAAGTTTGAATTTGGCCTGAATAATACAAATCTAGAAGCGGTCTCCATACCTTATAAAAATTAACAAGAAAATAATACAAAGTATATTCTCTATGTTTATTTTTATAGTTCTCAAAACCTGAAAACATTTTCATTTTTTCAGCGATACTTTTTCTAAGTGAACAATGTATATCACTAATTTTATCTACCGAATACAAAGATAATAATGCATCTTCAACAGAATTTGGTATTTCAAGCATTTCACCATAATGATTTTCTATAAAAGAAGATTTAAGCATTTATTAACTCCTTTAAACGCTGTGCATTAGCATAATTTGCTTTGTCTTTTGATTCTATGTTTGAAATATTTCTTATTGCTTCTTCTTTCTTTCCAAGCAAATAGTTTATTATTCCCCAAACATAATACATATAAGATTTTGGTTTTTTAAAACATTTATCAATTTCATCAAACTCATTTAAAAAATAGTGATTAATTGCTTTTAAAGGGCTTATATAAAAAGGATACCTATTATTATCTTTTTGTTTATAATAAAAATCCAATACTTGTTTAACATAACCATTAGATTCGTTAAAATAACTTGCTGCTTTTTCTTTGTTATCATCTTTTAATATATAAACAAGACCTTTGCTTTGTGACAACTCAGCCATTCTATACATTACAAACATATATTCTGGTTTTGAATCCTCAATATTTTCACCTTCGTAATTTTGCAATTCAATTATTTTGAGTAAACATTTATCTATTTCAACAATTAAATCAACCCTATCTTTAGCAATACAAAATTTATTTAATTCTTTTTTATAAACTTTCAAATTAACAAACTCATTCCAAAGCTTCAATTTATCAAGTGCTAAAATACAAAAATTAAACATACATTTACAATAATTATTTTTTTCTTGAATTTTATCTTTTTCAGTCAAGGAATCATAACTATCAATAACTTTCTTATATTCACTTATTAAAACATCTTTTGTTTTATAAAACTCAAGAGGTGTGGTAGTGGTTGTTTTCTTAAATTTTTCGTGTTGTAATTTTATAAAACGATACCTTTCTTTAAATGGATGTTCAGAATTGACAACTAAATCTTTATACAACTCTTCCGCTTTTTTATATGCCTCTTTATTAAATTTTTTATTATCCATCACCAAATTATAATAATAAAAAGCTAAATTACTTTTATGCTTACAACTATTTGGCTCAAGAAACATACATCGACTATTTATTCTTAAAAAAATATCGAGATATTTTTTCTTTTTTATTTCACTAATAAATTTATAATCTCCATTTATCACTTTAGCTAAAGAAAACTCTAATTGACTTAAAATACTAGCATCATCCCAATATTCACTATGCTCGATATTATCTAAATCTTCAAAAGAGTTTATTACTTTTTCCCATTCACTTTGAGAAACCAATTTTAATAATTCTGTTAAAAAAGTAGAGATTTCATATTTTCCATTTTTAATAGTATTAAAGTCATTTATATCCATTAATAACACAAATGGAGTTTTATCTTTAGGTTTTATTAATCCTTTTTTCAATATTGTGGCAAAACTTCTCTTTTTTATAGTTGCACAATCCACATCCAACTCAATCGAATCTCCATAATCAATTCTAATTGAGTCATTCTTTATATTAATTTCCTTAACTTTAACACTCTTTGCTTTTTTTGATACATTATCATTGCTGCCAGAATAAATTATTATCTCGTCCGTGTTTTCTTTATTCAGCTCAATAATATTAGGAAAAATTTTCTTTATATAACTATAGTTCTCACCGCCACAATAATAATATGTTCGTTCTTCTGAAAATGCTTTATTGTCAAATATTATTAAATTCATTATTTTCTCCTAAGTTTATAATCGTTATTAGTATAACATATAAATGAGAAAAATGTTATACTTTTATGAAAATAATGTCTACATCTCAAAATCTTTTTCTTTTCTGCGTTTTCTTCGTTCTTCTCGTTGGCGTTTAAGTTCTTCGTATTGTTTGTCTAGTTCATCATCAGTCATTTCTTCGTAGGTTATTGGTTTTTGTTCGATTGTTTCGTTGTTAAAGGTGTTGTTGTCTATGTGGTAGGCGGGAACATCTTTTTTGATGTGTTCTTCGCCATCATAGAGCGTTGTGTCGTTAAAAAGACTATCTAACAGTTCTGCACCTTCGTAGTCGAGTTCTTGGTCGATTGCTGAGTTATAGTGCAATTGGGTTGTCTTTGCGTCTTTATATCCAAGCAAATGCTGAACATCTTTAATATTTCTTTTATTCTCAATTTGCATGCTTGAAAATGTTTGTCTTAACATGTGGCAATGAAGCCCAAATTCTTGCCTAAAACCATGTTTCTTGGCAAACCTATCAAATACTCGACAAGTTGCGTCATAACTGCGTATCGAGCCATCATCGTTACAAAACACAAGGTTTGTGGACTTCGTTAAGGGTTTTCCTTTAACTTGTTCTTTGCACCATTGTATTTTTCGCCATTGTAGCAAAGCATCAATTACCAGTTGTGGCATTTTAATTGCTCGTTTACTACAAGTTGTTTTAGTGCTTGAAATAATGTTTTTTCTGCTAACGATGTTAAGGTCATTATCAAACTCAACATCTTCGGTCAAACCTTGCTCAACAAACAAAGCACCTTTTTCAAAATCTATATTTTCCCATTTTAAAGCTAGTGCTTCGCCAATACGAAGTGAAGCCAACATCATAACAAGCGAAAGCGGTTTAATAATATCTGAGCCATCATCAAGTGCACGAATAAATCTTGCTCTTTCAGCAACAGGAATTGCTTTGTAGTTTTCATTGTTCTTGTGTTGACCTTTGCTATCCATATATGTCTTTTTGTATCTATTGCTCACTTTACATTTCAGGGTAGGATTATCATAAGCAAGTCCTTGTTCAATTAAGTGTTCATAAAATTGGTTTAATAAAAATTTTATTCTTTTTGGAGTGTTTGACCTTCCTTTGTGGTCTTGCAATGATTTGGTCAAAATCGCTTGAACAATGTTTGTGTTAACTTCATTAATTTTTATATTTCCAATCGCTGGAAGAATGTGATTTTTAAATGTTCTAATATTGCTTTCAAATGTACGTGATGACACCATTGGCTTTTTGAAAATTCTTAACCAATTTTTCATCGTTTCACCAACCAAAGCTGTTGTTGAAGATACTTGTGGTCCAGTTACAAGTCTATGTTTTAGCACACTCATTTTCTCTAAAACTTCTGCTTGTGAATGCCCATAAACTGACTTTCTATTTATCTTGCCATCGGGTTTATATCCAAGAGTTACAACTCCACACCAACGACCATCTTTTCTTTGAACAACGCTTCCTTCGCCATTTGCTCGTCTAGAATTCTTTCTTTTCTTAGCCATTAGTTTTTCCTCCTGTTATCTTGAAAGTAAGCCCATCTTGCGAAAGCCATTACACTAATAACTTTGCGCTTGCCGACATTGGTTGTTGGAAAATCATATCTATTCATAAGTGTTCTTACATTGCCTTTGCCAAGCCCTGTAATTTTCATTAAATCCTCACAGTCTAAATAATCTTTGTTATATCTATCTGCAAGTCTTTTAGCTTCTGCAGAAATCAACATCTCTGCTTGT